>DASWWB010000673.1:0-1809 GCA_036406115.1 Herpetosiphonaceae bacterium | reverse complement strand
AACGCCGGGGATGTAGACCTGGAAACTCGGCTGCCAGCGCCGGACATCGGCCAGCGACGTGGTGCCGTTCCAGCCGCCCAGCGCATAGATGTTGCGCTCGTCGGAGACCAGCATGTGGCGCGAGAGCGGATAGCCGGTGTTGATCTTGGCCTCGCTCCAGGCGCCGCCGGCGAAGACCAGGATGCTTGCGCTGGTTTCGCTGCCGCCGATCAGGAAAATCTGATCGGAGACCGCCACTGCGGCGGCGTGGCTGCGCGGCGCGGGCAGATCCGCCGCCCGCTGCCACTGGCCGAGGCTGTAGCGGAACGTCGCCAGGCTCGGCTGGCCGCCGGCGGTCGTCCCGCCGAGGAGATAGATTTCGTCGCGGCGCGCGGCGACGGCGGCGTCTTGCAGCGGGATGGGGAGGCCGGCGCCCTCGCGCCACTGCTGGGTGTCGGGATCGAAAATCAGCGTCGTTGCGACCGGGCCGCTGGCGTCGCGTCCGCCGATGACAAACAGCTCGCCCTCGAAGGCGGCTAGGCCGTAGCCGGTCCTGGGCGCGGGCAGGGCCGGGCCGCTGCTCCAGGTTTTGGCGGTCAGATCGAAAATCTCAAGCGTCGCCGAGGGCGCGCCGTCGCGGCCGACGCCGCCTGGCGCGTAGAGTTTGCCTTTGATCACCGCCGCGTCGATGTCGGCGGCGGGCGTTGGCTTGGCCGGCAGGCCCTCCCAGACGCCGCTGGCGAGATTGAGGCGGCGGGTCTCGGCGCTGGTGCCCGCCGGCCCGACGCCGCCCACCACGTAAATCGACTGATCGATGAAGGCCGCCGCGCCGTCGGCGACCGGCTGGGGGATGGAGGTGAGCGGCGCCCAAGTTTCGGCGACGGGCGGGCCGGGCGTCGGCGTGCCCTGGCCCGGCTCGAAGACGATGAAGATCAGGAACAGCACCGCAGCCGCCAGCACCGCCAGCGTCCCCACGATGCCGATCACCAGCTTGCGCGAAACCACGACGTGGGTCGGCTGGTCCTCGCGCGCGACCGGCGTCAGCTTGGCCGGCTCCATATCGACGGAGATCGGCGGCGTTGCGTCCAGCGGGTCCGCTGCCGGCGGCGCCACGTTCGCCACCGGCTCGGGATCCGGCTCGAAGACCAGGATGGGATCGGCCGGGTCCGCCGCAGGCTCGGGCGGCGCGGCGGTCGCCACCGGGCTCACGGGCGGCGCGGGATCGTGTTGGGTGTTCGAGAGGATGGCTGGCGGCGGGGCGGCCGAGAGCGTTGGCGCGGGTTCCGGGGCGGGCGCCGGGGGCGGCGCGCCGGGAATCGCGATCAGCCCGCGTTTGATGGCGGCCATGGTCGCCTCGGTGCGCGACAGCACGCCGAGCTTGCCATAGATATTGCGAATATGGACTTTGACCGTGTTGGGGCTGATGATCAGCCGCTGGGCGATCTCATTGTTGCTCGCCCCCTCGGCTACCAGCCGCAAAACCTCCAGCTCACGGTCGCTGAGCGGAATATTTTCCGACATGCCAGGATTGTCCCTCATCTAGCTGGCATCCATGGTAGAGGAATGGCGCGGCAGTGTCAAACCCTAGCTGATGGGTGATCGCTCCGCAAAGCCCAGGCGACAGACGCGGGCAGCAGCCGGCGGCGGGAAACGGGCTCAGGGCGAGTCAGGCCGCAGCTGAACCGTCGGGGTCGGCCGGGCGACGCGGCGCAGCCAAGCCGGGCGGCCGGTGAGCGTGATCGTCAGCACAGCGCAGGCGACGCTTAGCAGCAGCAAGCCCAGCACCAGCCGCGCCGCCCAGCGATGGGGCGGTTGGCGGCGCCGCCGGCC
>DASWWB010000672.1:0-5297 GCA_036406115.1 Herpetosiphonaceae bacterium | reverse complement strand
CGACGGCGCCGCCCACCCGGCGGCCCAGCGCCGCAGCCGGCTCAGCAGCGAGGCGGGCGCCGCGCCGGAGCTGGAGCCGCCGGTCCTCACCGCCGTCTCGCCGCGAATCTGATAGCCGTCAGCCGCCAGCTCGGCCTCCAGCTGCTGGCGGCTGGGCACCGGCAGATTGAGCACGGCGAGCGGCGCGGCGCTGCCTTGCTCGCGCATGTCGTGCTGGAGCTGCGCCAGCACATCGTGGATGATCCGCAGCGCGATCGGCGTGTTGTCGGCGCCGCCGAAGCGCGCCGGATCGAAGAACGGGTAGAGGAACGACACGCCGTAGCCCTGCGCCACCGCAGCGCGCGGCGCCAGCGGCAGGCAGCAGTGGGTGTGGGCTTCGTCGCCGCGCCAGGCATGGCGGAGCGGGGCGGCCAGGCCCATCTGCCAGCCATGCAGCACATCGATCCGCCCGGCGGTCAGGCAGACATCGTGGGCCAGCGGCTGGATCAGCAGCTGGCCGCCCCGGGGCATCAGCCGGCAGTGCATCCGCCCGTACGCCGAAATCGCGTCGTTGTAGCCGCTGGCCTGCGCCGCCTGCTCCACCGCGTCGAGGCTGGCGATCCACACCTCCTGGGCGCGCACTGTCCGAAACAGGCCCCGGGTGTTGATCTCCAGCACCCGGAGCTGCTGCTGGAGATCAAGCGGCAGCTCCGGGAACGAGCCGCGCGTCGCCAGCATGATCGAGCCGCCCATGCAGCCAAGCACCGCGACCAGCTCGGCCGCCGGATGAGCGTCGCCGCCCAGGTAAAACAAATCGAGCACCGCTGCGGGAATGCGCAGCGGCGCCGGGGCCGGCGGGGCGACCCCCGGGCGCGGCTGCGCGAACGGCGGCCAGAAAAAAGCGGGCGGTCGGACATCCATGGCGGCTCCTGTTTCTTCAAGCCAGAACACTACGCGTGGGGCGATTGTAGCATGGGGATTTGTCAGTCGTCAGTCGCCAGTCGTCAGTCACCAGGGCGGCTTGGAGCGGGATGAGGCTGCGCGAGGATCGAAAGCTGCCAGTCGTCAGGGCTGGCCCGGGACAGCAGGGTCGCCTTGCAGATACTGACAAGCATCTCGCACAGATTGCGCCGCCGATCATCATCAATCCCCTGACGACTGACGGCTATCCGCCGGCTTGACACCGCCGCCCTTTCCCCGTACAGTACCGGCGACAACCGCATCAGGGCGCCTCTGCCAACTCAGGGGTGATGGAGGAGTCAGTCGCAGCAATGCGGCTTTTTTTATTGTACGGAAAGGAGCCCGCCATGACGATGGCACCGCAGATCATCGGCCCGCCGCCTGGGCGGTTCGCAGCCGCCGCCGGGAGCGACGGGATGAGCCCGCTGCTGCAGCTGATCCTGGCGCTGGCGATCCTGATCGCCGTCGCCAAGCTGGCGGGCATGCTCAGCGCCCGGTTCCGCCAGCCCGCCGTGCTGGGCGAGCTGCTGGCGGGGATCGCGCTCGGCCCGAGCTTGCTGAACGTCTTGCATCTGCCCTTCTTCACCGATCCGCAGTTGGAGCCGACGGTCTTCCATCTGGCCGAGCTGGGCGTGATCTTCCTGATGTTCGTCGCGGGGCTGGAAGTCAAGCTGGACGATCTGCTGGCTGTGGGAAAAACCTCGTCGCTGGTCGGCGCGCTGGGCGTGCTGGTGCCGCTGGCGGCGGGCACCGCCCTGGCCTGGTGGTGGCCGAACGGCTACACGCTGGCCCAGTGCCTGTTCGTCGGCATCCTGCTGACCGCCACCAGCGTCTCGATTTCGGCGCAGACCTTGCTGGAGCTGGGCCAGCTGCGCTCGCGCGTCGGCCTGACGCTGCTCGGGGCGGCGGTGGTCGACGACATCCTGGTCATCGTGCTGCTGTCGGTCTTCGTCGCGCTGGCGGCGGCGAGCGGCGGGGTCCTGGCGATTCTGCTCAGCCTGGGGGCGATGGCGCTGTATTTCGCGCTGGCGAGCCTGTTCGGCCTGCGGCTGCTGCCGGCGCTGACCCGCCAGGTCGTGAAATGGCCGGTCAGCCAGCCGCTGATCACGCTGGCGGTGGTGCTGACGCTGCTGGCGGCCTGGAGCGCCGAGGCGCTGGGCGGGGTGGCGGCGATCACCGGCGCCTTCCTGATGGGCCTGTTTTTCGGCCGCACGCCCTATCACAATCGGATCGAAGCCGGGATGCAGCCGATCACCTACGGCCTGTTCGTGCCGATCTTCTTCGCCAGCATTGGCCTGCACGCCAATGTGTTCGCCCTGGAGGGCGGGCTGGCCGGCTTCGCGGCGCTGTTCTGCCTCGTCGCCGTCGCCACCAAGCTGATCGGCTGCGGGCTGGGCGCCGGGCTGGCCGGCCTGCCGCGGCGCGAAGCCTTCCAGGTCGGCGCCGGCATGATCTCGCGCGGCGAAGTCGGCCTGATCGTGGCGACGGTCGGCATCCGCGAAGGCATCATTCAGGATAATCTTTTCGCCGTGGCAGTGCTGATGGTGCTGGTCACGACGCTGGCGACGCCGCCGCTGCTGCGCTGGGCCTTCAGCCGCCCGCCAGCCGATCCGGCCCCGGCCGCCGCCGACTAGCAGGGAGGAGCGCAAGATGGAAGCCGTAGTGTTGATCTTGAACGATGTGGATTTGCTACACGAAGTGCTGCGGGCCTGGGAGGAGATCGGGGTCAACGGGGTGACAGTGCTGCGCAGCACCGGCCTGGGGCGGATCACGGACGCCCTGTACCGCGACGACGCGCCGCTCTTCCCCTCCCTGCGCGAGGTGCTGGAGGGAGACGAGCGGCACCATTGGACGCTGCTCAGCGTGATGGAGCCGGGCTTGGTCGATCCGCTGATCGCCGCCACCGAGCGGATCACCGGGCCGCTGAGCGAGCCCAACACCGGCATGCTGTTCACGCTGCCGGTCGGCAAGGTCATCGGCGGCTACCGGGGCTAGACCAGCTCCAGCAGCTCGTCGAGCCGGCGCAACACCGGGCAGTCCATCCGCTGATGGCGGCCGGCCCGGTCGAGCAGCGCGGCGTCCATGCCGACGGCGCGGGCGCCCAGCACATCGCCGAAATAGCTGTCGCCGACGTGGATGATCCGCTCGGCGGCGACCCCGGCGCGGGCCACCGCCAGGCCGTACAGCTCGCTCATCGGCTTGGCGAAGCCCGAGTCCGCCGAGCCGACCACGAAATCGATCCTGCTGCTCAGGCCCAGGCCGTGGAGGATGGGCCTGAGCGCGCCTGACCAGTCGGAGACCACGCCGATCCGCACCTCGCGCCGCTTGAGGCCGTCAAGCGTCGGCAGCACGTCGTCGTAGGGCTCCCAGTTGGCGGGCGTCTCGTAGTGGTCGATCAGCTGCTCGGCGAGGAGCCGATGATCGAGCGCCGGGTCCAGGGTCGTGAACAGCCGCTCGTAGTAGTTGAGCCAGAGCGCGCGGATGCGGGCGTCGGAGGACCAGTCGCCGTTGTCCAGGGTGAAATAGCGCTGGTGGTACCAATGGTCGGCGGCCTGGCGGGCGGCGAGCAGGGCGGCGGGGGCGGCGGCGTGGCCCTGGGCCGCCAGCAGGCTGGTCATCAGCTCGATTACATCGAAGCGCTCTTTGACCAGTGTGAAACCGACATCGAAACAGACAACCGGGTAGCGCATGCCAGCAATCCTCGGCAACAGAAACGCCGCCCAGAAAGCATTCTGGGCGGCGTGGAAACAGCTGGGGTCTAGCCGAAGAAATCGGCGTTTTTCTGGGTGAACACGGCCCACTGCTCGGGAACCGCGTCGCCGGAGAAGATCGCGCTGACCGGGCACTCGGCCTCGCAGGCGCCGCAGTCGATGCACTCGTCGGGGTTGATGTAGTACTGATCTTCGCCCTCGTAGATGCAATCGACGGGACAGACGGCGACGCAAGCGGCGTCTTTGGTGCCAATGCAGGGCTCTGCAATCACGTAGGTCATATCGGTACCTCCTTGTTACTTCCTTACCGCGGTTCATTCTAGCAAAACGCGGGCCAGCCCTGTGGAACTTAAGTCCCAAAGCGAGAATGATTCTCAATAAAGACAGAAAAATAAGCGAAAATTGTGCTTTCGGCAGGCCCGGCAGGCGGGCGTCGGCGGGGGGGAGCGGTTCGTGCTATCATAGAAGGGCTACATACAACGCCGCAAGTCGCGGCGATAGAACAAGGACATTTGGTGCAGTTTCAAACCTTTGCTTTCGACGAGCGCATCCAGGCAGGCATTGACGCGCTCGGCTACGAAACCCCCACGCCCATCCAATCGCAAGCGATTCCCCCGGTCCTCGCCGGCCGCGACGTGCTCGGCCTGGCCCAGACCGGCACCGGCAAGACGGCGGCCTTCGTGCTGCCGATGCTCCAGCGGCTGCTGGCGGGCCCGCGCGGCACCCTGCGTGGCCTGATCATCGCCCCGACCCGCGAGCTTGCCGACCAGATCAACGACAGCATCGAGCGGCTGGGCGCCCACACCAAGCTGCGCAGCGTGACGATCTACGGCGGCGTCGGCATCGAGCCCCAGATCAAAAAGCTCCGCGCCGGCGTGGATATTGTCGTCGCCTGCCCCGGCCGCCTGCTGGACCACTTCAAGCAGGGCAGCATCAATTGCTCCAAGCTGGAGGTCCTGGTCCTCGACGAGGCCGACCGGATGTTCGACATGGGCTTCCTGCCCGATATCCGCCGCATCCTCAAGCAGCTGCCGGCCCGCCGCCAGACCTTGCTGTTCTCGGCGACCATGCCCGATTCCATCCGCGAGCTGGCCGACGAGACGCTGAGCCAGCCGGTCACGGTCAAGATCGGCCAGATTATGCCGGCGACGACGGTCAGCCACGCGCTCTTTCCCGTCGACCAGCACCTCAAGACGCCGCTGCTGCTGGAGCTGCTCAAGCAGATCGACACGAACTCGGTGCTGATCTTCACCCGCACCAAGCACCGGGCCAAGCGCCTGGCCCAGCAGCTGGAGCGCGCCAGCTACCGCACGACCTCGCTCCACGGCAACCGCTCGCAAAACCAGCGCCAGGCCGCCCTCGAGGGCTTCCGCAGCGGCGAGTTCCAGATTCTGGTCGCCACCGATATCGCCGCCCGCGGCCTGGATATCGCCAGCGTGACCCACGTGATCAACTATGACATCCCCGACACGACCGACGCCTACATCCACCGCATCGGCCGCACCGGCCGCGCCGCCAAAACCGGCGACGCCTTCACGCTGGTCAGCGGCGAAGACGCGCTGATGATCCGCCAGATCGAGAAGGCGCTCAACGGCAAGCTGGAGCGCCGCACGCTGCCTCAGTTCGACTATAACCAGCCGGCGCCCG
>DASWWB010000671.1:0-9551 GCA_036406115.1 Herpetosiphonaceae bacterium | reverse complement strand
CGTCCCCGCCACGCCGGCGCGCAGCGCGCTGCTCGGCGCGGTCTGCGTGTCGATGGCGGCGAACCGCCCGCCGGACGCGCTGATCGCCGGCGCGATCCTGCTTTTCGCCGGCTGGCGCCGCCGGCGCGACATCCCATGGCTGGCAGCTGGCATCGTTGCGCCGCTGGCCGCCCTCCTGTTCTATAACCTCGCCTTTATCGGCCACATCGCCGGCGGCTACGGCCTTGAAATGCCCAAGGACGGCCACAGCTTCTTCCAGCTGGGCTGGTCGGGCGTGCCGGGGCTGCTGATCAGCCCGACGCGCGGACTGCTTGTCTTCTCGCCGTTTCTGGCGTTCGTCCCCGTGGGTCTGGCGCGGCGCCTGCGCGCGCCGGAGACGCGCTGGCTCGCGGTGGCGCTCAGCTGCGCCGTCGCCGGCCAGATCTTGCTCTACTCGCAGGTCGATTGGCGCGGCGGCGTGTCATGGGGGCCGCGCTGGCTCACGAACATGCTGCCGATTCTGGTCTGGATGCTGGCGCCCGCGCCGCCCGATCTCCGCCCGCTCGCGCGCGGCGCGCTGGTCCTGACCATGGGCGCGTCGATCGCCGTCCAGGCGATCGGCGCCTTCTGGTACACGAAGACGAGCGACGAACGTATCTTCGCCGGCGGCCCCGCGCCGATGAGCGCGGCCTGGGATTTTGGGAACATTCCATTTCTCACCGAATTGCGCCATCCGCCAGCGCGCGGCGAGCTTGCCTGCGGGGTGCGCAGCGTGCTCGATCGCATCGGGCCGACGCTGGCTCCCGGCAGCGGAACCATGCCCGGCGTGGAAGCGGGAACGGTGCTCGAAGGCTGGGCATTGGCCTGCGGGCGCGCGCCCGCCCAGCTGTTGGTGCTGATCGACGGGATCGTGATCGGCTCCGCCGTGGATTTCGTCCCGCGCGAGGACGTCAGCGCCGCCATGCAGACCGCCGCGCCCTCCGGCTGGCGGATCGTCGCCAACACGCTGGGCGTCGCGCCGGGGGAGCGCGTGCTGCAGCTCGCCGTGCGGATCGAGCCGCGAAGCGATCTTCGGATCATCAGCGAGCAACGAGTGCTCGTGAGCGCGCCAGCGGAGCCCCCGGCGGTCGCCCCGGCGACTGATCTGGAGTCGATGGCCGCCCGCGCGGCGGCGCTGCTGCGGGAGCGACAGGCCGAGCCCGGTTTCTGGGTCACGTCGTACACCCACGGCCTCCGCTACGAGGCCCCGCAGCAGGAGATGAACACGTTCCTGACGGCGCTGCTGGCGGATACGCTCGCCCCGGACGCCAGCCAGCATGGCCTGGAGCAGGCGGTGGAGCGCGCGCGGCAGCATCTGGCGGCGCAGATTGAGAGCGACGGCTTGGTGCGCTACCACGGCCTGCCGGACGCCCCCACCATCGGCACTCTGGGGTGCGTGATCACCCCGGACGCCGACGACACCGCTTTGGCATGGCGGATCGCCGGCGCCGGCGCCGGCGATCCGCGCCAGCGCCCGATGCTGGATGAGCTTGCCCGCTATCGCGACGAACAAGGGCTGTACCGCACATGGCTTGCCCCGCAGGAGCGCTACCAGTGCATCGATCCCGGGAGTGATCCGAATCCGGCCGACGCTGTCATCCAGATGCATGTCTATTTGATGCTCCGCGAGTTTGATCCGCCGGCCGCGCAAAACCTCTGCGCCGCGCTCGGCCGCTCGTTCGAGGATGAGCGCATCTGGGTGTACTACGCGAACACGCCGTTGGTGCCGTATCTGCGCAGCGCCGAGCTGCGGCGGCTTGGCTGCCCGATCCCGCTGCCAGCGGAGCGGCTGGCGCGTCCTGTCGCAGGGCAGGAGCTGTGGAGCGAGGCGGTCCGCTGGCTCGCCGAGCCAGGGGAGCCGGACGAGGCCGCGCGCCAGGCGATGCGCCAGCTGCTGCTGCGGATCGGCAGCGATGATTTCGCCGCGCTTCGCCGCTCGCCGCCCCTGCTCTACCACAACGATCTGAGCGCGACCGTGCGGCGGTTTTACTGGTCCGAAGATGCCGGCTACGCGCTGTGGCTCCGGCTTTACGACAGGGCGGGCGTCGCAGCCGAACACCCGCGCCCGCCCTCGCGATGACGGCGCCCCCGTTTCGCCGACATGCGAACATGCTGTTGCACTTCGCGGCCACGCGGGCGCCGGAAGTGCTCGCGCTGCAAGCGTCGCCGCTGCTCGGCTTTTTCTGGGGGAGCGCCGGTCTCGAACGCTGGGCCCCGGGCCGGCTGGGGCTGCTGTTGTTGGGCAGCTTCGCGCTCACGGCCCATATTTTTATCTTCAACGATTGGGCCGGGTACGGCAGCGACCCCAATGATCCGCGGCGGACGACGCAGGTCGCGGCCCGCCGCGGCATCAGCAGGCGCCAGGTCGCGCAGGTTGCGATCGCGCTCCTGGTCGCCGCAGCCGGCGCCTTGGCGGCGCTTGGCGGCCAAGCCCTGGCGCTGGGCGCGGCGATCGCGGCCCTCAGCTTTCTTTACTCGTGTTCGCCGCGTTTTGGCAAGAGTACGCCGATCACGGGGTCGGTCAACCACCTGCTTGGGGGCGCGCTGCACTTTTTGCTCGGCTACGGCCTGGTCCACGCGCTGGACATGCGCGGCCTCGCGCTCAGCCTTTTCTTCGGGCTGGTGTTTGCCGGCGGCCACCTCAACCAGGAAGTGCGCGACTACGAGGGCGATCTGCTGAACGGCATTCGCACAAGCGCTGTCGCGTTCGGGCGCCAGCGCGCGTTTCTTGCCAGCCTAGGGGCGTTCACGGCCGCCTATGCGCTCGTGGCAGCATTAGCCGCAGGCGGCGCATTGCCGAGTCTGCTGCGCTGGAGCTCGCTCGTTTGGCTGGCGCATGCCGCCTGGTCGCTGCGGGCGCTCCGACGCGGCCTGGGCTTCGAGACCGCAGTGTGGATGCAACGGCGGTATCGCCTGCTCTTTGCCCTGATCGGGTTGGCGATGCTTGCCAGCGGCCTGCGCTAGGATCGAGCGGCTGGCGGAGGCGCTGGGAGCTGGCTGTTCGGACGGGCACCGCGCCCGCGAATCGAAAGGTGGTATGGACGTGCTGGTCACTGATGATGGAAGGTCGCTGGCTCCTGGTCATAACAGCGAATCGTTTGCACATGACGAATTTGTCGGCCCGATCCCTTATCCGCACTGCGGAGCGCCAGGCCATGCGCTGGCCGTGCAGCCTGGGTGTCCCGCGCGGCGGCTGGCGCGATGACGGCCGATCTCCCAGCCGTAACCCTGACGACGGACGGCGCGTCGATCGGCAACCCTGGCCCCGGCGGCTGGGCGGCGCTCTTGGAATATGGGACGACCGAGCGACTGCTCAGCGGGCCAGGCTCCACCGATGAGACCAATAATCGGATGGAGCTCCAGGCGGTGATCGAAGGCTTGCGCGCGCTGAAAAAGCCCTGCGCGGTGCTGCTCCGGGCCGATTCGCAGTATGTGCTGAACGGTATTGGGCAGCTGCTCCAGGGGCGGGCGCTGGCGGCCAAGGCCAAGAATGCGGATCTTTGGCAGGAGCTGGCGCCGCTGCTCGCCCCGCACGCGCTGACCCTTGAATGGGTTCGCGGCCACGCCGGCGATGAGCGGAACGAGCGCGTCGATCAGGCGGCGAGCGCCGCAGCCCAGGCCGTTCTGCTGGCAAGTCCGGCCTACCAGGCCCACCAGCGCCAGCTGGCGACCATCATCGAATCCCTTCAGATGACGGAACGGTGGGCGCTGATTGTCGCTGCGCCACCGGCCTGCGCCCCTGCCCGTTGGCGCCTCTACACTCCGGACGCTATCTGCGACGGACAGGTGCGCACGCGCAATCCAGCGATCGCCGGCTGGCGGGCATTCCTGGCCGGCGTGGAGGCCGCGCTGGAGCGCGCCGAGGGCCGGGAGGAGCCGCTGAGCCTCGATGTCGTGACGAATGCCGACGTGGTCGTCAAGCAGGCCACCGGGATCTGGAATGTCGAGCACCCTGCCCTGGTGCCGCTGTTCCACATGTGGGAGACGCTGCGGCGGCGCTTCGGCGAGGCGGTGCTGCTCCACGCGGCCGATGAGCAGGTGCTGCCGCTCGTCAGCGACCCGGCGGCTGCACCTGCAGCGCCACCTTCCGCACCGTCACGGGCGCAGCCGACGCCGGCGCCCGCCCTGGCCGCACCCGCCGCGCGCGCTGAGGCTCCCGATGGCGCCGCCTGGACGCTGGTCGTGCGCTCAGGGCGGCCGGTGCGCTGGCGGCTGACGATCGGCGGCCAGCTCCAGGAGGGCGAGGTTCCCGTGGGGGAGGTGACCGAGCCGGTGGCGGTGTGGCAGGCCTGTCTCGCCGGCCTCGCCGCAGCAGCCGCCCACCCGGGCGCAGCGCAGGCGCAGATCCAGGTCCTGACCAACTACGACTTAGTCGTGAAGCAGGCCACCGGCGTCTGGCGGGCCAAAAACGCCGAGATCCAGGCCTTGGTGACGATGCTGCGGGATGTGCAAAAGCGGCTCCCCGGGATCACCTTCACCTGGATCAAAACCGAGGCGCTCGCGCCGCTGCTGGCGCCCGCGCACCCCTGACCGGGGCGGAGAGCCGCAGCCCCGGAGCGCGTAACGATCTCGGATGAAAATCCCCTCGCCATCCGTCATGCGCGTTGTTGCGCTCCTGCTCCCCCGCCTCTTTTCCTGAACCCTTTCGCGTGGGCAACGGTTGTGTTGCCCACGGTTGCCCCGAGGGCTCACGCCCTGATCAAAAGGGATTCCAGCCAACGAATCTGCCTCACCCCAACGAATCCGCCTCACCCGGGCGCGGGCGCGCGCCGCATGTGATACATGCGGCGGTCCTGGCAATAATAGACTATGAACACACACGCTTTGGCGCCACCCGCCACCACCAGCTCACCAGACACGGTTGATTGGCCGGCCGTCTACACGGCGTTCCTGCCTCGCGTGTATAACCTGTGTCTGTACGCCGTCGGCGACCGCACGCACGCCGAAGATCTGACGTCCACCGTCTTTCTGGAGATTTGGCGCTGTCGGAAGCGCTATGTGGCGACGAAAGGCGCCCTCTCGACCTGGATCTTTACGATTGCCCATCGAGTTGTCGGGCACCATCTGCGGCAACAGCGGCCGACGGCCCCTCTTGCGGAGGCCACATCGCTGCCGGATGCCACCAGCGTCGAGGCGCTGGTGGAGCGGCGGGCGGCCATTGCCGAATTGCTTCCCCATTTGCGCCAGCTCAGCGAGGAGGAGCATGGGCTGATCGCGCTCAAGTATGGCGCTGGATTGACGAATCGTGATATTGCCACCGTGCTCGGCCTGACGGAATCCGCCGTGGGGACCCGTGTGCATCGGGTGGTCGTGCGGCTGCGCCGCGCGTTAGGAGTGCTGCCATGAACACTGACCATGATGACTTCTTGTACCGCTATCAGGAGCCTGTCGATCCTGGCTTCACGGCCCGCCTCCAGGATCGTTTGCTCGCCGCCGATCTCGCCGGGCTGAAGCTGCCGCCTGCCGCATTGGCAGCAGACGCAACCCATCCCGCCACGCGCATGCGCGGCCGGCGCTGGAGCGGGCGGTTGCGAGCGCTGGCGGGAGCGGCGGTCCTGCTTGGCGCCGTGACGGTGAGTCCGCTGCGCGTGCTGGCGACCGACATCCTCCACGAGCTCGGGCTGATTCAGATCACGAATGACCCGACCTGGGCCGATGCGATGGCCGCCGGGCAGACGCCGGCGCCCCTGCCGCCTGGCGCGCCCAATTTCGTCTTTTCGTTCGATCTCGAGCTGACTGAGCTGGCGACGCTCCAGGCGCAGGCGGGCTATCCCGTGTATCAAGCGGGCAGCCTGCCGCCGGGCACCCAGCTGCTGGATCGCGACGTTCAGCATGTCGTGGATGCGGACTATGCGGTCGCGACTGCTTATCAGCTGGACGGCGAGTCCGGGATGACGCTGCTCCTCCAGGCCCGCGAAGGGAAACTCTACACGCAGGTGCGGGTCGGGGACGCCTGGACGGAGGCCGTGACGATCAATGGCAACCCAGGAGTCTGGATTGCAGGCGCCACTTTCTGGGACCAGCAGTCGGGGGTGATGCCTGGCAATAAGCTGATCTGGAATGCCGATGGGTTTACCTTTGAGCTGGTGGGCGCTCGCAGCAAGGAGGAGAGCCTGGTGATTGCGGAGAGCGTGGCGCCCGCCCAGTAGGGCTTGAATGCGCCCTGCAACCCAGAACACGACCGGAGCGCAGCGCGCCAGGGCGACCTGGTGCGCTGCGCTCCGCATCGGGATGGCCTTGCGCCGCGTCGCCGCCTGGAGCGGCGCAAGGCCATCCCAATGCTGGGCCGCTAGGCGCCAGCCACCCAGAGCCACTGCGGAACGTGGAGCGAGCGCTTGTTGCCGCTGGAACGCAGCTCCCTCCAGCGCGCTGGCGCCGTGGTATCCTGTCGCCAGCTGCGGAGCTGAGGCGGCGGCATGATGGACGAAGGGAGCCATGCGATGGGGTTCACGGCCTTTTATTGGGAGCTGGCGGATCTTCCCGATCCCGCGTTGCGGGCTGCGGCGTTGGATCTGGCCGCCTGGCGCGAGCCCGCGCGCCGCGACGCAGCCTTTCATCGCCTTCTCCGCAGTGATTCTTCGCCCGCCCAGGGCATCGCGATGGATGCCTATGCCCGGGCGGAGATGGATGAGCGGTGGGGCCTCGCCAATCCCTTCGCCGCCTCGCAGGAGGCGGTGCGGCAGCGCGCCCGCGCCCAGCTGGCCGGCCCGCCCGTCGCCGTCCAGCGCGCTACGGGCGTGATCGCCGCGAACTATGCCAGCGCGCTTGGCGCCCTCCTCAACCTGGCCGAGCCCGATGACGCCCCCTTGATCGCCCGCGTCCTTGCCAGCAGCCCAGACCCGGCGGTGCTGGATACGGGCCTGCGCGCGGCGGCATGCGCGCTCGCCGCAGGTGACGGGGCGGACCAGCCGGCACTGATCGCGGCGCTTGCAGCCATGGCTGCCACCCCGGACCTGGACGCGCGCGAGCGCGCCGCCGCGCTGCGGGCGCTGGCCGCCGGCGGGACGCCAGCGTGTGCGGCCGCCCTGCTTGCCGCCCTTGATGATCCCGATGGCCACGTGCAGGCGACCGCAGCCTGGATGCTGGCCGATGATCTGGACCGCCATGGGCCGCGGCTGCGGTCGCTGGTCGCCGGCTGGCCGCCCGATGCACCCTATCCCGCCAGCGAGGTCCGCCTGGCGCTCGATGACGCGGCGGATGATGGCGGATGAGACCGGATCGATGGGTCTGGGCGGCGTTGGTCTGCATAACGAAAGGAGACGGGCATGACGGATGCGTCGGTTTGGCCGGATGACGAGCCTGTGCTGCAAACTCAGTGGGGCACCGCCCCGCACACGCTGATCATCCGGGGCAACGAGGCAGGGTTGCGGGAGCTGCGGGAGCTGCTTGATTCGCTCATCGCCAAGACCAATGAGGGCGCCCACTATCACCTTGATCGAGGCATCTCGCTGCTGGACGGGGTGTGCTCGCTGATCCTCCAACGGGGCGCGCTGCGCCCGCCGAACAGCGATCCCGCATCGGCACCTGACAACGCATGGCTGCTGCCAACCGATATTCCGCCGGAGGTCATCGCCTTGGTCAATCGTGGCAACCCGCTCCTGGCGATGAAGCACTACCACGCGGCTAGCACCTTGTCCTTCGGGCGCATCGCCGAGATTGTGAGCGCGTTGAACCGCGTGCGCCAGGCGGGGCTCCGCCTCGAACCGACCGACGCTAGCGGAGCGGCTGACGGGTGACGCGCTGTCGCCCGCGCAGCAGGCCCGGCTCGGACGGAGACAGCTGGCGCTGGGCGAGTCGCGGCGCTCCCCGGCGAGCAGGCCGCAATCAGCCGGCGCGCGTCGCCGTCATAATGCCGCCGGGATGGGTGATCCGAAGCTGGCTGGCCCGCCCGTCATCGCCCACCGTGAACTCCACGCTGAGCGAGGGCTGATCCTTGAAGGTGAAGCGGGTGCCGTCGATTGGGACCAATTCGTTCATCGGCATGCCTGCGTACCCCAGCACAAGCGTCTGCTCGCCCTGGAGGGCGGCGATGATGGTCATGCCGGGAAGGGTGTAGGTCCCCGCCAGCGGTTCGAGAAAGGCGCGCTCGCGCATGCGCGCCTCGGCGATGCGCTCGAATACGATCGCCGCTGTTTCCGGCTCAAAGGGAATGGCCAGGCTGCTGACCCTGCCGAACAGGTCGGTGGCGAACTGGCTTTTGTAGCTGACCTGGTCCTCCTCGCGGGTGACATCGAAGATCGTATGCTGGTCGAAGGTCAGCTGGTACCGCAGCCCATGCAGGGTCGCTACCAGACAATCATCTACGCGCTCGACCCGCACCTGGCCATAGCCTGGGTGATAATAGCTGCCGGCGAAATCGCCGAGGGGCCGCGGGGGGATCGCAGCTGGGCGCGCGGCCCGCTGCTGCTCGCCATGTTTGGCGCCGGCCGCAGCCTCGTCCGCGATAGCGCGGAACCGCGCATTCCAGGGCAGCGCCGGCAGCTCCAACAGGCGATCATAGAGCGTGTAGCTCAGCGCGGTGGGCAGAAAGGATCCTTGTCGGTTTGCCAGCACTGCCACCCCAAGGCCATGCCGGGGCAGAAACGAAACGAGGGCTGAAAAACCATCGATATTCCCGCCGTGCTGGATCATCCGGTGGCCGCGGTACGAGTCAACGAACCACCCCATGCCATAGCCGAAGCGATCCACCTCATCAAACGCGAGCTGGGGTTGCAATGCCATCTGCGGCGTGTGCAGCTGGCGCAGATTGGCCTCGGAGATCAGCCGCCGCCCATCAATGACGCCGCCGTTGACATGCAGGAGCAGCCACTGGGCCAGCTCGCGGATGGTGGAGTTGATGCCGCCGGCCGGCCCGATCGTGTCGATGTCACGCAATGGGATCGGGCTGACCCGCTCATCTTTTTCCTCATAGGGTGTCGCGTAATCTGGCGTGCGCTGCGACTCGGCCACGGAAAACTGGCTGCGCCCCATGCCGAGCGGCGCGAAGATCCGAGTGCTGACAAACTGTTCCCACGAACAGCCAGCCAGCTCGCCCGTCAGATAGCCGGCGACGACATACATCAGGTTCTGGTATTGCCAGGTCGTGCGGAAATCTTTGCTTGGCGCTAAATAGCGCATCTGCGCGACCAGCTCGCGACGGGTTGACGCCGAGCCGTACCAGGAGAAATCGTGGCGCGGCAGCCCGGAGCGGTGACAGGTTAGATCGCGCGGCGTGATTCGCTCGCTGGCAAAGGGGTCGTGGAGCTTGAACTCCGGCAGGTAGTGGCGCACCGGCGTATCCCAATCGAGCTTCCCTTCATCGACCAGCAGCCCCAGGCCAAAGGTGGTGAACGCTTTGGTCACCGACGCGATGGCGAACAAGGTATCGG
Source organism: Herpetosiphonaceae bacterium (assembly GCA_036406115.1). Taxonomy (GTDB): domain Bacteria; phylum Chloroflexota; class Chloroflexia; order Chloroflexales; family Herpetosiphonaceae; genus DASWWB01. The sequence goes on along the minus strand of DASWWB010000671.1, from coordinate 165 downwards.
GCGTGACTGGCAGGCGGTCTTCCTGGTGGCGCAGACCGAAGCCCTCGGCGATCGCCACGCCCCCGTCCTTGATGATGGCCACCGCGACCCCCGGCATCTTCCAGGGTTCCAACATCTCCGCAACCAGCGCCGCAAGATCATGCATGTGTAGCTCCTTGTGGGATC
>DASWWB010000670.1:0-23709 GCA_036406115.1 Herpetosiphonaceae bacterium | reverse complement strand
TGTAGCCAATCGAGCTTTTGCTGTATTTCACCCGTAGAGTCGCCACTTTAGCCCTCCTTGGTCAGTTCGGTGCGGTTCTGGCCGGAGAGGCGGAACGACGACACGGCACGGCCGCGGCGGCGGGCTTCGTCCTGGACGGACCGCAGCTCGGAGAGCGCCTTGAGGGTCGCGCGCACCACGTTGATCGGATTATTGCTGCCCAGCGACTTGGTCAGCACGTCTTTGAGGCCGGCGGCCTCGAGCACGGCGCGGACGCCGCCGCCGGCGATGACGCCGGTACCGGGCGACGCCGGCTTGAGCAGCACTTGCGACGCCTTGAAGGTCGTCTCGATCTCGTGCGGGATCGTGGTCCCGACGACGGGGACGCTGATCATATTGCGTTTGGCGGCCTCGGCGCCCTTGCGGATCGCCTCGGGCACCTCAGCGGCCTTGCCCATCCCCATGCCCACGTTGCCATTGCCATCGCCGACAACGACCACGGTGCTGAAGTTGAAGCGGCGGCCGCCTTTTACCACCTTGGAGACGCGATTAATCTGGACGACGCGCTCGTCCATCTCTTGCTCATCGGCGCCTGTTCGGTTTCGCTTCGCCACATTGCCTCCGGTTATGAGAAGGATCGGAGCCCGGCGGGCCGGGCCCCAATCGTCAAATTAGAATTCCAAGCCACCTTCGCGGGCGCCGTCGGCGACGGCTTTGACCCGGCCGTGGTATTTGTAGCCGCCGCGATCGAAGACCACCTTGGTGACGCCGGCGGCGCGGGCGCGTTCGGCGACGGCCTTGCCGACGGCGACCGACTGCTCCAGCTTGCGCTGCTCAGTCAGGCTGCCGCGCAGCTCGGTGTCAATGGTGGACGCCGAGGCCAGGGTGTGGCCGGCGGCATCGTCGATGACCTGGGCGTAGATGTGCTTGCCGGAGCGGAACACATTGAGGCGCGGCCGCTCGGGCGTGCCCACCACGTAGCCGCGGAGGCGGCGGTGGCGGCGTTCCCGCAGTTGTCGGGATGTAAACTGACCCATAAAAACCTCCCAGTCCGGCCGGGGTTCCATCCCCAGCCAGAGAGGATAGTGTGATTACTTCTTGCCCGCTTTGCCAGCTTTGCGCCGGATGATCTCGCCCTGGTACTTGATGCCTTTGCCCAGGTACGGCTCCGGCGGACGCAGCTTGCGGATGTTGGCCGCCTGGTCGCCGACTTTCTGCTTGTTCGGGCCTTTGATGATGATCGTGTTGCGCTCGCCGACCTCGAACTCGACGCTCTCGTAGGGCTCGACCCGCACCGGGTGCGAGAAGCCCAGCGACAGCACCAGGATTTTGCCGTCCTTGCTGGCGCGGTAGCCGGTGCCGTTCATCTCCAGCACCTTCTGGTAGCCGTCGGTGACGCCCTGGACCATGTTGGCGATCAGGGTGCGCGACAGGCCGTGGAACGCGCGGTTCTGGCGGCTGTCATCGGGGCGGCTGACGTTGAGGACGCCGTCCTTCAGCTCCAGCTGCATTTCGGGGCGGATCTGCTCGGACAGGGTGCCCTTGGGACCCTTGACCGTGACGACGTTGCTATCGTCGATCGTCACGGTGACGTTCTTGGGCACTTCGATCGGTTTGCGGCCGATACGTGACATAGGTGGTTCCTCCACAGGTAAGTGCGGCTCGCGCCGGTTTCCCCGTTACCAGATATAGCACAACACTTCGCCGCCGATGCCAGCCTTCCAGGCGGCGTCGCCGGACATCAGACCCTTGGGGGTCGACAGGATGCTCAGGCCCAGGCCGCCGCGGACGCGGGGGATATCATCGCGCTTGCTGTAGACGCGCAGGCCGGGGCGGCTGACGCGCTTGAGGCCGGTGATGATGGGCTGGCGGTTCGAGGCGTACTTCAGGGTCAGCACCAGGCTGGAGAAGGGCTTGCCCTCCTCGACCTCGAACCCCTTGATATAGCCTTCGGCTTGCAAAATCTCAGCAATTCCCCGCTTGATTTTGGACAATGGCATGGTGACTGTCGCATGGCGAGCCAGCCCTGCATTGCGAATGCGGGTCAACATATCTGCAATCGGATCGTTAACGCTCACGTGTTCGTCCTCCTGGTTCTACCAGCTTGATTTTGTTACGCCCGGAATCAGGCCCTGCAACGCCAATTCACGGAAGCAAATCCGGCAGATACCAAATTTGCGCATAAACGCCCGGGGGCGGCCACAGCGGCGGCAGCGGTTGTGGCCGCGTACTTCAAACTTGGGCGTACGCTGCGATTTGACGATCATTGACTTCTTAGCCATAGAAAGTTGGCCTCCAAATGCAGGCCGCCGGTTCACCGTAGTGCCTGGCGACCTTTAATCACGAAATGGCATACCAAGCGCTTTGAGCAGGCTATAGCCCTGCTCGTCGTTCTTGGCGGTGGTCACAATCGCCACCTCAAGGCCCCGAATCTTGTCAACCTTATCGTACTCGATTTCCGGGAAGATGATCTGCTCGCGGACGCCGATGCTCAGGTTGCCGCGGCCATCGAACGACTTGCGGCTGATGCCCTGGAAGTCGCGGATGCGGGGCAGCGACAGGTTGACCAGGCGGTCCAGGAAATCGTACATGCGATCCTGGCGCAGGGTGACCATGGCGCCGATCGGCATGCCCTGGCGCAGCTTGAAGGCCGCGATCGAGCGCTTGGCGCGGGTGACGACGGGCTTCTGGCCGGCGATCATCGTCAGATCGCCCATCGCCGCCTCGACGGCCTTTGCATTTTGCAGTGCTTCGCCGAGGCCAATGTTCAATACAATTTTCGTCAACCGCGGGGCCTGCATGACCGTGGAGAAGTTGAACTCCTTGATCAGATTGGGGACCACCGTGTTGAGATAGACGTTCTTCAGTCGTGCCATGATATCCTCGCTAGTGGGGTTCGGAGATGGTCCAGCCATTCCAGCCCGTGCGATGTTCTTTAGTCAATATCCGCTTTGCAAGCTTTGCAGACGCGCACTTTCTTGCCGTCGTCGTTGATGCGATGGCCGGTGCGCGAGGCTTTTTTGCAGCTCGGGCAGATCAGCATCACATTGGAGACGTGCAGCGCCGCCTCGACCTCGATGATGCCGCCCTGGCGGTTGCCCATGCTCTTGACGTGCTTTTTGACAATATTCACATTTTCGACGACGACCCGCTCCTGTTTGGGCAAGGCCTGCTTGATGCGCCCGCTTTGGCCTTTGTTGCGGCCAGCGATGACCATCACTTCGTCGCCCTGTTTGACGTGCATTGAGAGCCTCCGATTACAGAACTTCCGGAGCCAGCGAGATAATCTTCATAAACTGCTTCTCGCGCAGCTCGCGGGCGACCGGGCCAAAGATACGGGTGCCGCGGGGGTTGCCCTGCTGGTTGATGATCACAGCGGCGTTGTCATCGAACTGGATCATCGAGCCGTCCGGGCGGGTGTAGCCCTTGCGGACGCGCACAATCACGGCGCGCACAACCTCGCCCTTTTTGGCGGAGCCGCCGGGGTTGGCCTGCTTCACGGTGGCGATAATGGTGTCGCCGACGCTGGCGTAGCGGCGCTTGGTGCCGCCGAGCACGCGGATGCAGAGCAGCTCTTTGGCGCCCGTGTTATCCGCGACCCGCATCCGGCTTTCTTGCTGAATCACGGTTATGCCTCCTCGTCAGCGGTGGGCAGGACCTCGACCGCCTCTTTTTTGAGGACGGCCAGCGTCTCGCCGCGGCTGGCGGTGATAATCTCGGTCACCCGCCAGCGCTTCTGCTTGCTGAGCGGGCGGGTCTCTTCGATCCGAACCGTATCGCCGACGTGGCAGTCGTTGTTCTCGTCGTGCGCGTAGAACTTGCTGGTTTTGCGCACGGTCTTGCGATACAGCGGGTGGGGGCGCAGGTAGTCGACCGCGACCACCACCGTCTTGTCCATTTTAGCACTAACAACGCGCCCGACTTTTTGCTTGCGCTTGCTAGTTGTCGCCAGATGCTCGTTCATCATTATTTTGCCTCCGCCAGGAGCTTCCGTTCGTTGAGAATGGTCTTGACGCGGGCAATGGTCTTCTTGACTTCACGAGCGCGGGACGTGTTGGTCAGCTTGCCCACCGATTTCTGGAAGCGCAGATTGAACAGCTCTTCCTTGGAGTCGCCGATCAGCTTCTCCAGGTCGCCGTTGCTCATTTCGCGCAATTCACTAGCTTTCACTGCCAACCTCCAACGCTGCGCGGCTGACAAACTTGCACTTGACCGGCAGCTTCTGGGCCGCGCGGCGCATCGCCTCGGAGGCGATCTCCTCGGGGACCCCGCTGATCTCAAACAGAATGCGGCCGGGCTTGATCACCGCGACCCAGTACTCGACCGAGCCCTTGCCCGAGCCCATGCGGGTTTCCGCCGGCTTTTGGGTGATCGGGCGGTCCGGGAAAATCCGGATCCAGACTTTACCGCCGCGCTTGACATAGTTGGTGATGGTACGGCGCGCGGACTCGATCTGGCGGCTGTTGATCCAGCCGGCTTCCAGCGACTGCAGCGCGTACTCGCCGAAGGCCACCGTCGCGCCGCGCTGGGCGACGCCCTTGATGCGGCGGGGGCGGTGCGGCTTGCGATACTTGACCTGCTTGGGCATCAACATAATTACGACCCCTTGCCCGTGCGCGCAGCGGGAGCGGCGGGGCGGCTCTCGGCAGGGGCCGAGGCGGCGTCAGCGCGCTCGCTCTGTGCGAAAACTTCGCCTTTGTAGATCCAGACCTTGATGCCGATCCGGCCATACGTGGTGTGAGCCTCGACCTGCGCGTAGTCGATGTCGGCGCGCAGCGTGTGCAGCGGCACCCGGCCCTCGCGCTCCCAAACCGAGCGGCTCATCTCGGCGCCGCCCAGGCGGCCGCCGCACTTGACCTTGATGCCGAGGGCGCCCAGGCGCATCGCGCGCTGGGTGGCCTGCTTCATCGCCCGCTTGTAGGAGACGCGCTTGGCGATCTGCTCGGCGATGTTCTCCGCCACCAGGTAGGCGTTGATCTCGGGCTGGTGGATCTCCTGGATGTTGAGCTTGACCTTCTTGCCGGTGGTCTGCTCGATCCGGGTTTTGAGCGCGTCCACGTTCGCGCCGCGCTTGCCGATCACGATGCCCGGCTTGGCGGTGTGGATGGTGACCTCGATCCGGTTGGCGGAGCGCTCGATATCGACGCCTGCCACGCCGGCGTTGGCCAGCTCCTGGCTGATCTGCTTGCGCAGCGCCAAATCCTGGTGCAGCTGCTCGGTGTAGTTGCGCTCGGCGAACCACTTCGACTGCCAGTCTTTGATCACGCCGAGGCGAAAGCCAATAGGATGAACTTTACGACCCAAGGAACCCTCCTTGCACTAGAGTGCTTCGCCGTCGTCAACAATCACGGTGATGTGCGATGTCCGCTTCAAGATGCGATCGCCGCGGCCGCGGGCGCGCGGCATGTACCGCTTGAGCATCGGCCCGGCATCAACGAAGATCGTCTTGACGACCAGGTCCTCGGGCGACATCTGAAAATTGTGATCCGCATTCGCCGCCGCCGATTTGATGGTGCGGGCGATCTCGGCTGCTGCCTTGTGGGGCATGTAGCGCAGAATCGCCAGCGCCTCGTTGACCGGCTTGCCCCGGACCAGGTCGGCGACCAGCCGGACCTTTTGCGGCGACATGCGGAAGTTCCGCAGAATAGCGTTAGCCTGCACGCTGAACCTCCTACTTCATCTTGCCGCGCTTGTCGGCCTTTTTGCCGCCGTGGCCGCGGAAGGTGCGGGTCGGCGAGAACTCACCCAGTTTGTGGCCGACCATGTTCTCGGTGATGTAGACCGGGACGTGGCGGCGGCCGTCGTGAACCGCGATCGTGTGGCCGACCATCTGGGGGAAGATGGTGGAGTCGCGCGACCAGGTTTTCAGCGGGCGCTTCTCGCTGGCGCGGTTCATGGTCTCGATGCGGCTCAGCAGCCGCACGTCGACGTATGGTCCTTTTTTGGTTGAACGAGACATCGAATTCCTTCCTTTAGTTAAGGCAGCCAGCGGCTGCCAACGAGGGAGAAGGCGGCGGATGAGTTATCGCAACCCGATCCGCCGGCGGGATCCACCCGCCCTTCCGGCAAACCCGGAGCCTTACTTCTGCTTGCGCGAACGCACGATGAACTTTTCGGTCCGCGGGTTGTGCCGCGTCTTCTTGCCCATCGCCGGTTTGCCCCACTTGGTCTTGGGATTCATACCGACCGGCGCCTTGCCCTCGCCACCGCCGTGGGGGTGGTCGACCGGGTTCATCACCGAGCCGCGGACGGTCGGGCGGCGGCCCAGCCAGCGCGAGCGGCCGGCTTTGCCGATCATGATGTTCTGATGGTCGACGTTGCCAACCTGGCCGATCGTCGCCATGCACTTGATATGGACCATGCGCATCTCGCCGGAGGGCAGGCGCACGGTGGCGTAGTTGCCCTCGCGGGCCATCAGCTGGGCCGTGTTGCCGGCGCTGCGGACCATCTGGCCGCCGCGGCCGGGCGTCAGCTCGATGTTGTGGATCTGGGTGCCGACCGGGATGTTCTCCAGCGGCAGGGCGTTGCCCACGCGGATGTCAGCCTTGGGGCCGGACATCACGGTGTCGCCGACCTTGAGGCCGAGCGGCGCCAGGATGTAGCGCTTCTCGCCGTCCACGTAGAACAGCAGCGCGATGTTGGCCGAGCGGTTCGGATCGTACTCGATCGCCGCGACTTTGGCCGGCACATCGTACTTCTTGCGCTTGAAGTCGACCAGGCGGTAGCGGCGCTTGTGGCCGCCGCCGCGATGGCGGACCGTGATGTGGCCGTGGTGGTTGCGGCCCGAGTGCTTCTTCAGCGTCTCGGTCAGCGCGCGCTCCGGGCGGAACTTCGTGATCTCCTCGAAGGTCGAGACGCTCATGTCACGCCGACCGGGAGATGTCGGTTTGTAGCGTTTGATGCCCATCTTCTAGCTCCTTAGACTTCGGCGAAGAGATCGATCTGCTCGCCCGGGGCCAGCGTCACGACGGCTTTTTTCCAGCTCCGGGTGTAGCCGCTGGTCACGCCGTTGCGGCTGCGGCGGCTCTTGAGCTTGCCCTTGACGTTCATGGTGTTGATTTCCTTCACCCGAACGTTGAACAGGCGCTCGATCGCATCCTTGATCATCGGCTTGTTGGCCTCGGACGCGACTTCGAAAACGTACTTGCCCAGCTCTTCCATCAGGATCGTGTTCTTCTCCGTGATGACCGGGCGGATGACGATATCGTGCGGGTTCATTAGTTGGCCTCCGCTGCCTGCTGCCCCAGGATGTGCTCAACGACGCTGAGAGCCGAGCGGGGCATGATCAGATTGTCGTAGGTGAGCAGGTCAACCACGTTCAGGTACGACGCCAACAGCGTCTTGACATTCGGCAGGTTGCGGGCCGAATTCTGAACGTTCGCGTTGTTCTCGCCCAGGGCGATCAGGGTCTTGCCCTCGTTCACCTTCAGGCTGGCCAACAGGCTCACGATATCCTTGGTGCGCGGCGCGGACAGCTGCAGATCATCGACGAAGAGGATCTGGCCGTCGGCGTGCTTGACCGAAAGCGCCGAGCGCACCGCCAGCCGGCGCATCTTGCGCGGCATGGCCTTGGTGTACTTGCGCGGCTTCGGGCCGTGGACCACGCCGCCGCCCGAGTGATGGGGCGCGCGGATGGCGCCCTGGCGGGCGCGGCCGGTGCCCTTCTGGCGGTACAGCTTCTTGGTGCTGCCCTGGACTTCGCCGCGGGTCTTGGTGCTGCTGGTGCCCTGGCGGCCGTTGGCGTGCTGCCGGACCACCGCCTGGTGCATCACGGCGAGATTGGGCTCGATGCCGAAGATATAGTCTTGCAGCTCAAGCGTGCCGATTTCTTGACCGGCCTGGTTCCAAAGCTTGGCTTCCATAGATCAAACTCCTATTTCTTCGTGACTTTCGCCGCCCGATGCACGATCACAAGACCATTTTTGGCGCCCGGCACGGAACCTTTCACCAACAGCAAGTGGCGCTCGACATTAATCTCAACAATTTCAAGATTTTGCACGGTGACCCGCTCGTTGCCCATGCGGCCCGCCATGCGCATGCCCTTCCAGACGCGGCCGGGCGTGGTGCCCGAGCCGATCGAGCCCGGGGCGCGGTGGCGGTCGCTCTGACCGTGGGTCGCGGGGCCGCCGCGGAAGTTGTGGCGCTTGACAACGCCGGCGAAGCCGCGGCCCTTGCTGGTGCCGGCCACGTCGACTTTCTCGCCAGCGGCGAAGATGTCCACATTGATGATGTCACCGACGGTGTGGCTGCCCAGGTCGGTGGTCGTCAGCTCGCGCAGGTGGCGGACCAGGCGGCCGGCGGCCTTCAGGTGGCCCTGCTCGGGTTTGGTGACGCGCTTGGGCTTGATGTCACCGTAGCCAATCTGGACGGCTTCGTAGCCGTCGCGGTCCGTGGTCCGAATCTGGGTGACAACGCACGGGCCGGCCTCAATCACGGTGACGGGAACGACTTCGCCTTTGTCATTGAAAATCTGGGTCATGCCAAGCTTGCGACCCAGGATACCGTAAATCATGTGCTACTCCTTACATAGCGTGCGGTCTTATGGCCCCAATAGCCAGCCGTATTGGCTATGGCTCCGGCGGCCTTGCCTTAGAGCTTGATTTCGATGTCGACGCCTGCGGGCAGGTTGAGCTTCATCAGCGCGTTGATGGTCTGCTGGCTGGGATCGATCACGTCGATCAGCCGCTTGTGCGTGCGAATCTCGAACTGCTCCTGGCTGTCACGGTCGATGAACGGGGAACGAATGACGCTGTATTTCTCGATTTTGGTTGGCAGCGGCACCGGGCCTGCGACTTGCGCGCCCGTTCGTTCCGCCGCATCCACAATCTGACGCGCCGACTGATCCAAGATTTTGTGATCATACGCCTTGAGGCGGATGCGAACTTTTTGCTTAGCCAATTTCATCGCTCCTGAGCGCAAAAGGTGGCCGGTGAGACAGAGCCTCACCGGCCACGTTACACATTTACTCTTCGATCTTGGTGACGACGCCGGCGCCGACGGTGCGGCCGCCCTCGCGGATGGCGAACTTCAGGCCTTGCTCGATCGCGATCGGCATAATGAGCTCCACGCCCATCTGCACGTTATCGCCCGGCATCACCATCTCCATCCCCTCCGGCAGCGTGATCGCCCCCGTCACGTCCGTCGTCCGCAGGTAGAACTGCGGCCGGTACCCCGCGAAGAACGGGCTGTGCCGCCCGCCCTCTTCCTTCTTCAGCACATACACCTCGGCCCGGAACTTCGTGTGCGGCTTGATCGACCCCGGCTTCGCCAGGACCTGCCCCCGCTCGATGTCCGTCCGCTCGATGCCGCGCAGCAGCGCGCCGATGTTATCGCCCGCGCGCCCCTCGTCCAGCAGTTTCTTGAACATCTCGACGCCGGTCACCGCCGTCGTCCGCGTCTTCTCCTGCATGCCGATGATCTCGATCGTGTCGCCCACCTTCACGATGCCGCGCTCGATCCGCCCCGTCACCACTGTGCCGCGGCCCTTGATCGAGAACACGTCCTCGATCGGCATCAGGAACGGCTTGTCCACCGCCCGCTCCGGCGTCGGGATGTAGTCGTCCACCGCCTGCATCAGCTCCAGGATCGAGGCGTACTCCGGCGACGACGGGTCTTTGGACTCGCTGTCCAGCGCCGCCTTGGCCGAGCCGCGGACGATCGGGATCTCATCGCCGGGGAAGTTGTAGCGGGTCAGCAGCTCGCGCAGCTCCAGCTCGACCAGCTCCAGCAGCTCCTCGTCGTCGAGCATGTCGACTTTGTTGAGGAAGACGACCATGGCGGGGACTTCGACCTGGCCGGCCAGGAGGATGTGCTCGCGGGTCTGGGGCATGGGGCCGTCGGGGGCGGAGACGACGAGGATGGCGCCGTCCATCTGGGCCGCGCCGGTGATCATGTTTTTGATGTAGTCGGCGTGGCCGGGGCAGTCGACGTGGGCGTAGTGGCGGTTGGCGGTCTCGTACTCGACGTGGGAGATCGAGATGGTGATACCGCGGGCGCGCTCCTCGGGGGCGTTGTCAATGGTGTCGAACGCGCGGAACTCGGCGCCGCCGCGAAGCGCCATGGTCTTGGTGATGGCGGCGGTGAGGGTGGTCTTGCCGTGGTCCACGTGTCCAATCGTGCCGACGTTGATGTGCGGCTTGTTCCGCTCGAACTTTTGCTTCGCCATAACGGTTGAGGCTCCTGATAAAAACACTTCCGTCGTCAGACAACGGGATGGGAATGATGGATTGGTAGTCGCAACCGGCGACTCCTTAACTCATCATTCCCGACAGAATCGCGTATGGTGTGCCGTTCGATCACTCGTAAAAAGACGATGCCACAAGCATCATCACGCGCACGAAGGCAAATTATAGCATAACCATGGGCGAGAATGCAAATTCTTGGCGGGAACTTAAGACTGGGGCGGATGGGCGGGGGTAGCGCGCCGCTGGGAGCGCCGGATTTTGGCCTCGGGATCGACCAGCCGCTCAATCAAGAGGAACAGCCCGTTGATGGCGATCGCCAGCAGCCCGACCACCAGCGCGCCGGCCAGGATTTTGTCGTCGCGCAGGCCCGCGATGCCGTCGAACAGCAGCTTGCCCAGCCCGCCGGCGTTGATCTTGGCGGCGATCGCGGCAATGCCGATGATCATGATCGCGGCGATCCGCACGCCGGCCAGGATGATCGGCAGCGCCAGCGGGAATTCGACCCGCCACCAGCGCTGCCAGGCATTCATGCCCATGCCGCGCGCCGCCTCGATCAGCGCCGGGTTGATCGCCTGGAGCCCGGCCACGATGTTGCGCACCAGGACGATCTGGGCATAAATCACCAGCGTCACCACCGCCGTTTTGAAGCCCAGGCCGAGGATGGGGATGAAAAAGACCAGCAGCGCCAGGCTGGGGATGGTGTAGAGGATGCCCAGGAAGCTCATCACGCCCACCGCCAGCCGCGGCCGGCGGGCCAGCGCGATGCCGAGCGGCAGGGCGATCAGCAGCGCCAGCGCCAGCGCCCCGGCGGTGATTTGCAGATGCTGGATCAGCAGCTCCTGGACCTCGGGCCAGCGGTCGCGCAGGTAGCGCAGCGCGGCGATCATGCCGCTTCCCCCTGGCTGGTGAGGCTGCGGATATCCTCCAGCGAGACCTGGCCGACAGCCGCCTCGTCCTCCAGCACGGTCAGGGCCGGGGCGCCGGTGCGCAGCAGCAGCGAGAGCGCGTTGCGCAGGTCGTCGTGGCGGCCGATCGTCGGCTCGCCGTTGCGATGGTGATCCGGGGGCAGCGCGGCCATCGCCAGCTCGACCCGCAGCAGCCCGAGCTGGCGCAGCATGTCATCGGCGCCAATCAGCTCGGCGACGAATTGGTTCGCCGGGCGGGTCAGGAGGTTGAGCGGCGTATCGTACTGGACGATCTTGCCCTGCTGCATGACGATGATCCGATCGGCCAGGCGCAGCGCCTCCTCGACATCGTGGGTCACGAACAAGATCGTCTTTTTGAGCTGGCGCTGGAGCCGCAGCATTTCGTCCTGGAGGCTGGCGCGGGTGATGGCATCGATCGCGCCGAACGGCTCGTCCATCAGCATCACGCCGGGATCGCCGGCCAGGGCGCGGGCCAGCCCGACCCGCTGCTGCTGGCCGCCGGAAAGCTGGCTGGGGTAGCGCTGGCGATACTCTGCCGGCGGCAGCTCGATCAGCGTCAGCAGCTCGTCGATGCGCGGCGCGATCCGCTCCTTGCTCCAGCCAAGCAGCGTCGGCACGACGGCGATGTTCTGGGCGACCGTCATGTGAGGGAACAGGCCGACCTGCTGGATGACATAGCCGATCCGCTGGCGCAGCGCCGTGACCGGCGACTTGCGGATATCCTCGCCGTCGATCAGGATTTCGCCGCCAGTCGGCTCATGCAGCCGGTTGACCATCTTGAGCAACGTGGTTTTGCCGCAGCCCGAGGGGCCGAGCAGCACGATGAACTGGCCGGAGCCGACGGCGCAGCTCACCTCGTCGACCGAGGGGCGGGCGGCGTGGGGGAAACGCTTGCTGACCTGGCGGAACTCAATCGAACTCAACGGAGACTCCTGGGGGCGGGTTCCGCGCGGAACCCGCCCCGTTCGGCGCTACTTAATCAGGCCTTCCTGCTTGAGGAACTCGCGGGCGACGTCGATCGCCTCGCGTTTGTTGCCGCTGACCTCGTAGTTGAGCTTCTGCATGACGGCGTCAGTCAGCTTGGGCGCCAGGGCGTTGAGCAGGTTGGCGACCTCGGGATTGGCGTCCAGCGCCTGCTGGCGGACCACCGGCGCCACCTGGTAGGGCGGGAACAGGCCCTTGTCGTCCTGGAGCACCACCAGGCCGAAGTTGGCGATCTCGCCGTCGGTGCCGAACGCGACGCTCACATCAGCCTGGCCGTCGACCAGGCCCTTGTACTTGAGGCCCGGATCGACCGGCACGTACTCCTTGAGCTTGAAGTCGCCGTAGGCCTTCTGGATGCCGGGCAGGCCGTCCTCGCGCTCCTGGAACTCGGGCGGGCCGATCATCCGCAGCTCGCCTGCCTTGGCCGCGAGGTCCGAGATCGTTTTGATGCCGTACTTCTCGGCGCCTTCCTTGGTCATGGCCAAGGCCTGGGTGTTGTTCATCGGCGCGGGATCGAGCCAGACCAGGTTGAACTGATCCTTGTAGCCCTTCTTGACGGCGTCGAAGACCGCCTTCTGGTCGGTCTGGGTGGGCAGCTTGAGCACCGTCAGCAGGCCGGTGCCGGTGTACTCGGGATAGAGATCGATGTCGCCGCTCTCGAGGGCGGCCTGGGCGATCGGCGTGCCGCCCAGGTTGAGCTTGCGCTCGACGGTGTAGCCGGCGTTTTCGAGCACCAGGGCGTACATCTCGCCGAGGATGAACTGCTCAGTGAAATCTTTGGAGCCGATTTTGACGGTCTTGCCGGCGCCGCCGGTGCCGGTGCCGGTCGTGGCGGTCGCGCCGTCGGTCGTGGCGCCGGTCGTGGGCGCGGTCGTGGCCTCCTGGGTGCCGCATGCCGCCAGCGCGACAGCGACCAGCAGTAACATCGACCAGAAACGAGCCAACTTCATGGGGCCTACCTCCTGATAGCAATGGATCTTGTGTATCGCAAGCGACAGAGTGTCGCGATCAAGCGACTTGGCGCGGCTGGAGCCGGCGCTGGAGCCCGTTCATCAGCAGCTCGGCGGCCATCGCCAGCAGGGCGACCGGCACCGCGCCGACCAGCATAATGCTGTTTTCCCGCTGCGCGAAGCCCAGGTAGATAAAATTGCCCAGCCCCCCGGCGCCGATGAAGGCGGCGAGCGTGGCGCTGGCGATCACTTCGGTCAGAGCGGTGCGAATGCCGGCGATCATAACCGGCAGGGCCAGCGGCAGCTCGACCCGCCACAGGACCTGGCGCGGCGCCATTCCCATGCCGAAGGCTGCCTCGCGGATTGCGCGGTCGATCGTGCGGAAGGCCGTGTTGGTGTTGATCAAAATGGGCGGGCAGGCCAGAATCGTCAGCGCGACCAGCGCGCTGCGCACTGAAAGGCCGAAGCCGGGGATCGAGATGAAGACAAAGAGGATGGCCAGGCTGGGCAGCACGCGCAGGGTGTTGAAGAGATTGATCGCGGTTGCCGAGAGCCAGCGCCGCCGCGAGGTGAGGATGCCGAGCGGCACGCAGATCAGGGTGCTGATAGCTAAGGCAGCGCCGACCAGGAACAGGTGGCGGAGGAAGTGCGTTCCGAGATCGGCTGTGTGGCTAAGCGCGTAGTCCCACGCTTTGGCGAAATCATTCACCCTGGCGGCCCCCGTGTCCAGTTCGCTCACCTGTTCAAGCATACCACAAGACATTGCTTCGCGCCGCCCTGCGGCTCCGCCCCGGCGGTTCCAAATCGGTTTGACCCAGTCCTGCCATCTGCGAGGATGCGGGGGAGTGGCCAAACCCGTTAAGCTTCAATGTGCCGCGAACTCGCGCGACAGCCTTTTTCTGAACGGCAGCGGCCGGCGCCCTGGAGCGCCGGCCGCTGCCGTTGCCGCTTAGCGCACCGCCGCGCTCAGCGCCTGGAACTGGCGTTCCAGCTCGGCCAGCGCGCCGCGCACGTCATCGGCGTTGGGCGTCGGGGTGTCGATCAGCGTTTGCTTGACGCTGTCCATGGCTGACTGGATGCCGGCGGCGGCTTCGGGCGCCACCTGCTGGGCGGCGGCCTTGAGCGCGTCCCAGGCCTGGAGCAAGGTGTTGAAGGCAGCCCGGGCCTGCTCGGTGTTGCCGGCGTCGATCGCCTGCTCGATGCTCGGCAGCTGGCCGATCAGCTGATCGACGCTGGCTTGGCTGAGCGTTTCGGTCACGGCGGTCGCGGCGTCGGAAATCCCCTGCTGGACCTCGGCGGCACCGCAGCCGGCCAGAGCGCAGGCCAACGCCAGCGCCGCCAGACTGGTCCGAAGCTGCTTGATGATCATCTGTCCTCCTCGTCGCATCGTGTCTGCCGGGCCGATTCAAGCAAAGACTATGCCAGCAGCCCCAACAGTCATACCCGGGCATAGTATGTGCAATCCATAGACAAAATATGATCAATCGCCTATACTTGATCCGTTAAGTCGGAGGTGCGCTATGCAAACAATGCACTTGGAGGGCGCGGTTTGGACCCTCATCCAACACGAAGAGCATGTCGTACAGGGGCGGTTCGAGTTCGGCGGCGGCGAGCATTGGCTGGAGACGCACAATCTCCAGGCGCTTGACCAGACATTTCAGGCGGGCCTTCATGTGTTGAGCTGCGGCGGCGAGAGCTGCGGCGACCAAGTCAGCGCGGCGTTTGTCGTGCGCGGGGATGCGCGGGGCCATCTGCGCCAGGCCATGCAGGCGATGCTGGCCTATCTCGCCGAGCGGCGCTAGGGGCGGGCGATCTCGGTCTTTTTAAACGCGACAGGCGCCGGGATTGCCCGGCGCCTGTCGCGTTTGGCTGAGGCTATTTGCTGGTGCGTAGCTGGTCGCCGCTCGGCCGGGTGCCGAGAGTGACCTGGACCTGCTGCTCCCTGCCGTCGCGCTGGACCGTCAGGGTGATCGTATCGTTGGGCTGGTACTTCAGCAGCAGCCGGCGCAGCGACATCGAGGGCGTGATCTCATCCTCGTTGATTTTGGTGATGATATCGCCGCGCTGGAGGCCGGCGCGCTGGGCCGCGCCCTCCTGGACGCTCAGGATCAGGGCGCCGCGGTCGGCGCTGACGCCGTTGAGCGCGTCCTCGGGGGTCAGCGAGCGGGCCTCAACGCCCAGGTAGGGCCGCTCGACCTGGCCGTTGGCGATCAGCGCGTCGCTGACCTCGCGGACAATGTTGGAGGGCACCGAGAAGCCTAGCCCTTGGGCCACGTCCAGGCTGCCGCCCGAGGCGTCGCCGCGCACGACCAGCGTGTTGATGCCGACCACTTCGCCCTTGAGATTGATCAGGGGGCCGCCGGAGTTGCCGTGGTTGATCGCGGCGTCGGTCTGGATCAGCCCTTCCATGCCGGAGCCTTCGACCGTGCGATTGAGGGCGCTGACCACGCCGACGGTGATGCTGTTCTGGAACTCGCCCAGCGGGCTGCCGATCGCGATCACCGTCTCGCCGGGCTTGAGGGCGTCGGAGTCGCCGATCGCCGCGACGGCCGGGACGGGATCCTTGACCCGCAGCACGGCGATGTCGGCGAACTCGTCGGTGCCGACCAGCTCGGCCTCGTGGTAGGAGCCGTCGGCGTAGATGACTTGCAGCCGCGACTGGCCCTCGACGACGTGGTTATTGGTGATCAGGTAGCCGTCCTCGCTGATGATCACGCCGGAGCCGGTTGCGCGCTGGGCCGGCGTGATGGTGTTGACGACGGTCACAACAGCCGGGGCGGTTTTGTCGACGGTGGCGACGATCTCATCGGAGAAGGAGCCGGAGACGACCGGCTCGGAGGGCGTGGTTGATGGCTGCTCGGGGCTGGCGACCGGCGTGCCGGGGCTGGTTGGCTCAGCCGGCGCCGCCTGGCCGCCCGAAGCCAGCTGGTAGCCGGCCACGCCGCCGACCAGGCCGCCGCCGAGGCCGGCCAGAATCAGCGCGATCACCACCAGCGCCCCGATGGAGAGTTGTTTCTTGGGAGATTCCATAGCCGCTCCTGGTTTCTATCCTGGCGTGTTACCGGTCATGCGAGTGTCTTTGCTTATTGTAGCAGGATTGGGCTCCGAGAAGACTAGCGGCTCGTTAAAAAGCTGATGAGACAATCGGGCTGCATGCAAGCGGCCCGCCGCGCGGGGAGGCGCGGCGGGCCGCCGGGAAGCTGGGTCGGCTCGGCTCAGGCGGCCATGGCGGAGGGCCGGCCGTCCTGGTGCTCGCGGACCGATTCGGCGGCGGCGATCCACTCCTCGATCGTGGCCGGCTTGCGGTCGCGGCGGCCGAGGTAGCGCTGGACGGCGCTCCAGTTGCTGCCGCCGACCTGCTCGCCGTAGCGGGCGAAGAAGCGGCGCTCGGCCTCGGCCGGGTTGAGCGGGCGGTTGGTCCGCTCGGCGGGCGCGTCGCCGAAGGCCTCGTCCAGCGCCAGCTCGGGGTAGAGCGTCCCCAGCTTGGCGGTGTAGTGCTTGCTGAGCTGGAGGTGCATCGGCCGCGGCGGCTTGATGATCGGGCGCATCGTGCGGGTGTCGCCGTCGCGCTCCACCAGCATGATCGCGTCGGCCTCGTAGGTGATGTTCTCGTCGGCCAGCACGCGCAGGCCCACGTCCTCCGAGGAGCGGTCGTCGCCCTGGTATTTCTTGGCCAGGTGGCCGATGATAATCACATGGAAGCCGAGCGTTTTGAGCTCGGTGAGGCCGGTGTAGATCGCCTGGAGATTGCGGTTGAACGAGGCGTATTCGTCGAAGTCGATCTCGACTTTGCGGTCGGTGTCGCCGCCGGCCCGCTGCTGGGCGTAGGAGCGCATCGCCTGCAGCACCTTGGAGATCGAGTCGAGGACCACGGTGTCGCCCGGTTTGCCCAGCCGTTTGATCTCGCCCATCGCCGCCATCATCTGTTGCAGCGAGAGGGTCTGGACGGCCTGGATGGCGCCGTGGATGCCGGGCTTGCCGAGCAGGTTCTTGGAGGCGCCCTCGGTGTCGAGGATCCAGAGCGTGCCGGTCCGGCGGCTGCTTGCGGCCAGGTGCGATTTGCCAGCGCCGGGCTGCCCGGTCAGGATATACAGGGTTCCGGTTGGCAGTTGGTCAAGCGACTGAAACATGGTGAGGTCCTTTCCTTGAGGCGCTGGCGCCCCTTCTCGTTAGCCCGCGGACGGTTTCGCCGCCCCGTTTTTAGCTCGAATGATCGCACTATAGCACGGATGTTCTATTTTGTAAAGAGCCGGTTTGCCGCCGCGCTTTGGCGGCGCGAGCGCGCCCCATGGTATGATTCAGCGGACTTGATGCGTCTAGCGGAGGAAGCTTGATGGCGACGACGATTGAATGGTCCACGCCGGCGTGGGTGAAGGATGCTGTTTTTTATCAGATTTTCCCCGAGCGTTTCGCCAACGGCGATCCATCCAACGATCCGGCGAATGTCCAGCCATGGGGCACCAAGCCGACGCTGCACAATCTGATGGGCGGCGATCTCCAGGGCATCATCGATCATCTCGACGATTTGCACGACCTCGGCGTCACCGCGCTCTACCTCAACCCGATTTTCCAGGCAACGACATCCCATAAATACAATACGCTTGATTATTTTAAGATTGATCCGTTCTTCGGCACGATCGAGACGTTCCGCACGCTGGTCGCAGAGGCGCACCGCCGCAATATCAAAATTGTGCTGGACGCGGTGCTCAATCACTGCGGGCGCGGTTTTTTCGCGTTCCACGATATTTTGGAGAACGGCCCGCATTCGCCCTACGTCAACTGGTTTCACATCACGAAGTTCCCCATCCATCCCTACGAGGGCCGCTACCCGGCCAACTACAAGACCTGGTGGGACTTCCGGGAGCTGCCCAAGTTCAACACCGACAATCTGGCGGTGCGCAAGTATTTGCTGGACGTGGCCCGCTATTGGATCGAGCAGGGCGCCGACGGTTGGCGGCTCGACGTGCCCAACGAGATCGACGATCACGATTTCTGGCGCGAGTTCCGCAATGTGGTCAAGGGAGTCAATCCCGAGGCCTACATCGTGGGCGAGATCTGGAACGACGGCTCGCCATGGCTCCAGGGCGATCAGTTCGACGCGGTGATGAATTATCTGTTCCGCGATCTCTGCACTGATTTCTTCGCCTCCTACAAGCTCAACGCCGCCGAATTCGGCGCCGGGATCGACCGGCTGATCACGCTCTACCACCCCGAGGTGACCTACGCCCAGCTCAATCTGGTCGGCTCCCACGACACGGTGCGTTACATGACCGCCGCCCAGCAGGCCGGCAAGTTCGCCACCGAGCGCGTCAAGCTGACGGCGCTGATGCAGATGGTCTTCCCCGGCGCGCCCTGCGTCTACTACGGCGACGAGATCGGCCTGGAGGGCGACAAGGACCCCGATTGCCGCCGCTGCTACCCGTGGGACCAGCCGCACGCCTGGAACACCGAACTGCGCGACTGGATCAAGCAGGCGATCGCGCTGCGCCACGCCCATCCGGCGCTGCGGACCGGCCATTTCGTCACGCTGCTGGCCGACGGCGAGATGAATGTCTACTCTTGCGCGCGCTGGAACGAGCAGGAGCAGCTGATCATCCTGTTCAACAACAGCGCCACGCCCTGGAATTTCGATCTGCCGCTGTCCGAGGCGCTGCCGGCCGCCGCCGCATATGTCGACCGCGACCACGGCGACTCCTTCGACGTGGCCGGCGGCAAGGTGCGCGAGCTGAGCCTGCCGCCCTGGGGCTGGCGGGTCCTCCACGCGGCGCAGGGCTAAAACGCGGCGGGCCGGGCATCACGCCCGGCCCGCCGCCGCTTAAGGCTCGTACCGCTCGACCCACCGGGCGCGCCACTCCGGTGCCGGATACGGGTCGGGCCAGTACTCGACCTGGCGCACGATCACCCCGTCGCGGATCTCGGAGAAGGTGATCGCCGTGGCCTCGACGACGCCGTCGGTGACGGCGACGTCGCTGACCGCGCCCCGCTCGTCGGCGACGATCCGCCTGACGGCGAAGCGCCAGGGCCCGGCGGCGGGATAGGCGTGGTTGAAGGCCGCGAAATCATCCCTGCCGACGAGCCGCTCGCCGGATTGGGGCCACTCCAGGGTGAAATCGTCGTGCATCAGCGCGCCGGGGGCGCTGAAATCGTTGGTCTGCATCGCGGCCCAGAATTGCTCGACGAGCCGGCGGTTGGCTTCGGCCTGTTCCATCGCGCTCCTTTGCCAGGCGCCCGTCAGTAGGCGCTTTTGTCGCCGCGCAGGGTGTTGAAGGCCGTGCGCAGGATGATCTTCAAATCGAACAGCGGCGACCAGTTCTCGACATAATAAAGATCGTAGCGGGTGCGCTCCTCGATCGAGGTGTCGCCGCGCAGGCCGTTGACCTGCGCCCAGCCGGTGATGCCGGCCTTTTCGCGGTGGCGGTGCATGTAGCGGGGGATGCTCTCGCTGAACTGGGCGACGTAGCGCGGCTGCTCCGGCCGCGGCCCCACGACGCTCATATCGCCCAGCAGCACATTGATGAACTGCGGCAGCTCGTCGATCGAAAAGCGCCGGATGAAGGTCCCCAGCCTGGTCCGGCGATCGTCGTTGGGCCGGGTCCAGGTGCCCTGGCTCTCGGCGTCGACCCGCATCGAGCGGTATTTGATCATCTTGAACGGCTTGCCGTCGCGCCCGACCCGCTCCTGGACGAAAAAGACCGGCCCCGGCGAATCGAAGCGCACCAGCACCGCCACCAGCAGCAGCAGCGGCGACAGCAGCACCAGCACCGCCATCGACACGCTCAGGTCCAGCAGCCGCTTCAGCACGCGGTTGAGGCTGCGGTCCAGCGGCACGGTGCGGATGCTGATCAGCGGCAGGCCGTTCAGCTCGCCGACCGAGACATCGTTGGTGGTGATGAGCTGGAAGGCGTCGGGATAGATTTTGATCGCCACGCTCTCATCATCGACCAAGCCGACCAGATCCAGCACGTCGCCGTACGAGGTGCCGCTGAGGGCGATGATCACTTCGTCGACATTGTGGACCGCGATCAGCTCGCTGATCTGGCGCCGCTTGCCTAGGACCGGCAGCTCCTCGATCAGCTTGCCGGCCGGCGTCTCGTCCGAGAGGAAGCCGACCAGCCGGTAGCCCAGCTCGGGGGTCTGGCGCATCTGGCGGCAGACGAGCTGGCCGATGTCGCCGGCGCCGATAATCACGACCCGGCGGGTGTCGACGCCGCGCCGCCGCAGCCTGACCAGCAGCGCGCGGTAGAGCGTGCGGCCCAGCGACACCAGCACGATGGTGTTCAGCCAGCCGATGATCACCGTGCGGTTGGTCAGGTTGATGATCGGCCACAAGGTGTTGAAGGCGATGACCACGACCGTGGCGATCGCCACCGCGCGGAAGACCAGGTAGGCCTCGTCGACTCGCGACACGCCGCGCTTGAGGCTGTAGAGCCCGCTGGCCCAGAACGACACGCTGAAGACGAGATTGAACAGCAGCAGCGCCAGGGTGATCTGCTCGCCGCTGGGCGGCTGGAACTCGGCCAGGATCTCCGGCAGGTGCCAGAGATAGCTGATCACGAAGCCTAGGTTCGTGGCTAGGATATCCAGGCCGACCAGCAGCAGCATGACGGCGTAGCGGCGGCGCTTGGTGCGCTGGATGTCAGCGGGGGCGAGGGTTGTGGTTGCCATAGGTTCTCGTTCGTTGAGGCGTGGCCGGGCGCAGCCGGTTGCGCAGCAGCGCCTGCCATTCCTTCAGGGTAATGCCAAGGCCGATCAGCCAGTTCAGCGGGCCGATCGTTGAGCTGGCGTAGTGTTTGCGGTGGAAAATCCGCATCGCGTCGTAGAAGGCCCGGATGGAAGGCACGGCCCGCCTGGTGCTCGAAACCCGCTTGTAGTGCAGAATCGCAACCGCCGGGTCGTACCAGATCTGCCAGCCGAGGGCCTTGATCCGATAGCACCAGTCGAGATCCTCGCCATACATGAAAAAAGTTTCGTCCAGCAGGCCGGCCTCGCGGATGACCCCGGTGCGCAGCAGCATCGCCGCGCCGACCACCGAGTCGACCTCGGTCGCCTGGTCGGGATCGAGATAGGTCAGGTTGTAGCGGCCGAAGCGCGGCGAGCGCGGGAACAACATCGACAGGCCAAGCATGCGGTAGAGGGCGATCTCGGGCGAGGGGAACGAGCGGCGGCAGGCCAGGTCCAGCGAGCCGTCGGCGAGCAGCAGCTTGGGGCCGACCACGCCGGCCTTGGGCCGCGACTCCAGGGCCGCCGCCAGCCCGGCGACGCCCTCGGGCGGCACCTCGGTGTCGGGATTGAGCAGCAGCACAGCGTCGGGGGCGGCGGGCGCGGCCAGGATCTCGCGCAGCGCCAGGTTGTTGCCCGCCGAGTAGCCGTCGTTGCGCGGGCTGGCGATCAGCCGGACGCCGGGGAAATCGCGGCGGACGATCGCGACGCTGTCGTCGCTTGATGCGTTGTCCACCACCCACACATCCAGCGTGCCGGCGAAGGTTTGGCGCTCCAGCGAGCGCAGGCAGGGCTGGAGCACGTCGGCCGAGTTATAGTTGAGAATGACAATCGCGATATGTTGCATAAGCCGGCATTATAGCATGCGCCCCGCGCCGGCCGATGGTCGTTCGCCCGGCACGGGATGACATAACGGCGCCTAGCCCTCGGCCTCGCCGTAGAGCAGCAGGCGCTGGTTGGTCCGACGCGATTCCAGCTCGTAGATGATCTCCAGATCCTGGCTCTCCAGCGTCTCGATCTGCTGCCGCTCTCCCTCGAAGACCTGGAAGACGACGTTCTCGAACGGCCATTCCAGGGCGAACCAGGCCACCAGGTGGGCGATCAGGAGGCGGTCCATGCCCTCGGCGATCCGCTCGGGCCGGACCCAGTAGTAGACCGTGGCGTCGGCCGCGGGGTCGCGCTCGCCGCCGGCCACCTGGCGGTGAGCGGCGACCTTGGCCAGCAGCCCGGCCAGCGGATTGACATAGACGCAGCCCAGGCACTGGGTGCCCTCCAGGTTCATGATTGTGTAGGTGAAGCTTGTGCGCTCCCCGTGCTCGCGCTGGTGGCGGTCGAGATCGGCGTAGTTCTCCTCGATCGTGAAGCCGGGGGCGGGCCAATCGCCCAGGCTTTTGAGCAGCAGTTGCTCGCGGCTGGCGATCACCGCCTCGTAGTCGAGATCGACATCGTCGGTGCTGAGCATGCGCAGGCGGTAGTCGGCGGTCACGTAGCCGGCGGGAATCTCGGCGTCGGCGGGGAGCCAGGCCATGGGCGTCTCCTTGCTGGTCGCTGGGGCGCGCGAACGCCGCGGGCTGGCGAACCGGCCCGCGGCGTCGTGATTCAATCAATCAATTTAGAGCTTGAGCAGATCGCGGAAGGCGGCCTCGTCCTCGTGCGGGCCGATCACGGAGAGATACAGATTGTCGTCGCGGATCAGGCGGCGGGCGACGCGCTGGATATCCTCGTGCGAGACCGCCTCGATCCAGGCGACGATCTGCTCGACGGGAATGACCTCGCCGTAGCGCATCTCGTGGCGGCCGTTGCGGCTGGCGACCGACCAGGTGTCCTCCAGGCCGAGCAGCATGCCGCCCTTGACCTGCTCCTTGATCCTGGTCAGCTCGGCGTCGGTCACGCCGTTGTCCCGCAGCTTGCGCAGCTCGGTGACGACCGCCTCGATCGCGGCGTGGGCCTTGCCGACCTCGACGCCGCCGTAGACGATCCACTTGCCGGCGTCGTCGTACTCGGTGTTGTAGGAGCCGACGCTGTAGGCCAGGCCGCGCTCCTCGCGAATCTCCTGGAACAGCCGCGAGGACATGCCGCCGCCGAGGATGCTATCGAGCACGCTGAGCGCCCAGCGGTCGGGATCGGTGTAGGCGAAGGTCGCCAGGCCGAGGGCGAAATTGGTCTGCTCGGTGGCTTTGTTGATCAGCGACACCAGCGGGCCGGGCTTGATCTCGGTGGTGAGGATGGGCTTGTGCAGGCCGCCGGTGGGATATTTGGCCAGGGCGGCGGTGAGCGCCTGCACCACCTGGTCCGACGAGACGCTGCCGGCGACCGAGACCACCGTGTTGCCGGCGGTGTAGTGGTGGCGCTGGTACTCCAGCAGGTCCTCGCGGGTGAAGGCGCCGACCGTCTCCAGCGTGCCGGCGATGTCGCGGCCGAGCGGCTGGTCGCCCCACATCAGCTCGTCGAGGATCTGGTGGACCCACTGGGCGGGCACGTCGAGCGACATTTTGATCTCTTCCTGGATCACGCCGCGCTCTTTCTCGATCTCCTTGGGATCGAAGACCGAGCCGTTGAGCATGTCGGTGAGCACGTCGATGCCGCGGTCGAAGTGAATGTTGGCGACTTTGCAGTAGTAGGTGGTCACGTCGAACGAGGTCGAGGCGTTGATGAAGCCGCCGATGCCCTCGATCGCCTCGCTGATCTCCTTGGCGGTCGGGCGCCGCTCGGTGCCTTTGAAGAACATATGCTCCAGGAAATGCGAGATCCCGCTGAGGCGCGCGTCCTCGTAGCGCGATCCGACGCGGGTGAAGATGCCCATCGAGACCGAGTGGGTGTGCGGCATCTCATCGGTGTAAATGCGTAGCCCGTTTGGCAGCACGACTTTGACCGGAGCCATGGTGTTCTCCTGAAGTATGTTACAGATGGTAAGGGGCATGATAGCACAGTTCCGCTGAGGGGTCAGGGGTCAGGGGTCAGGGGTCA
>DASWWB010000669.1:0-2173 GCA_036406115.1 Herpetosiphonaceae bacterium | reverse complement strand
GCCCTGCTGGCGACCGTCGCGGCGACAGGCGGCGCCGCCGGCCTCTGCTGGGACCTGGGCCGCGACTGGCTGACCGGCGTCCTCGGCGCCCAGCCCGGCTGGACGACGATCCCCGAGCCGCCGTTCCTGGCGGCCGTCGAGCACCTTGAAATTTGCGACGCGCTGCCCGCCGGACACGGCCAGATGCCGCTGATCCCGGGCAACGTGCCCTACACCACCCAGCTCCGCGCGCTGGCCGGCAGGACGCCGCCCCCCGCGCCGACGCTGGACCTTGCCTATGGCTATCTCGCTTTGCGGCTGGGCGACCGCTTCCAAACCCTTGCCCGTTCGGTTACTATTATCCAACGAGCCCTCAGGCTCAGCGTCTGATCAATGGCGATCACAGAAAGGACCCCGTCAATGGCTGACACACATCTGAATGCGTTTGAAAACGCCCAGCGCCAGTTCGACCTCGCAGCAGAAAAACTGGGCCTCCCCCACGGCATGCGCCGTGTTTTGCGCGTCCCGCAGCGCGAGCTTAGCGTCAACTTCCCGGTCAAAATGGATAACGGCGAAATCGAAGTCTTCACCGGCTACCGGGTGCAGCACAACGTCTCGCGCGGCCCGGCCAAGGGCGGCATCCGCTTCCACCCGGCCGTCGACCTCGACGAGGTGCGGGCGCTGGCGATGTGGATGTCCTGGAAATGCGCACTGGTCAACATCCCCTACGGCGGCGCCAAGGGCGGCGTGATCGTCGATCCCGGCCGGCTCTCCATGGCCGAGCTCGAGCGCCTGACCCGCCGCTTCGCCACCGAGATCAGCATCCTGGTCGGCGCCGAGAAAGACATCCCGGCGCCCGACGTCGGCACCAACGGCCAGGTGATGGCCTGGTTCATGGACACGATCTCGATGCACCGCGGCTACACGGTGCCCGCCGTCATCACCGGCAAGCCGGTCGAGGTCGGCGGCTCGCTCGGCCGCGTCGAGGCCACCGGCCGCGGCGTCAGCATCGTGACCCGCGAGGCCGCCCGCCACCTCGGCATGAAGCTCGAAGGCGCGACGGTCGCGGTCCAGGGCTTCGGCAACGTGGGCAGCGTCACCGCCGATCTCCTGCACAAAATGGGCTGCAGGATCATCGCCGTCAGCGATGTCTCGGGCGGCTACTACAACCGCCGCGGCCTCGATATCCCCGCCATGATCGACTATGTCAAGAAAAACCGCTCGCTGGCGGGCTATGTCGCCGAGGGCGTCGAGCCGGTCAGCAACACCGAGCTGCTGGAGCTGGAGTGCGACATCCTGGCGCCCTGCGCCCTGGAGAACCAGATCACCGATCTGAACGCCAACCGGATCAAGTGCAAGCTGCTGGTCGAGGGCGCCAACGGCCCCACCACGCCCGAGGCCGACGAGATCCTCTACAACAACGGCGTCTTCGTGGTGCCGGACATCCTCGCCAACGCCGGCGGCGTGACGGTCTCCTACTTCGAGTGGGTCCAGGGCTTGCAAGAGTTCTTCTGGACGGAGGAGGAGATCAACAACAAGCTGGAGCGGATCATGATCCACAGCTTCAACGCGGTGCTGGACCAGACGCTGCGCCACAAGGTGTCGATGCGCATGGGCGGCTACATGGTCGCCGTGTCGCGGGTCGCCGAGGCCACCGACATCCGCGGCATCTACCCGTAATCAGCGCTGCGGCGGCGGGCGGGGCGATTGGCTGGAGCGCAGCCGATCGCCCCGCCGCGTTTTAGCCAATCCGCTTACTTGCTGACGAGCGGCAGCGCGGTCGTGGCGGGCGTCAGCCGGACCCAGGCGCCCGGGCTGCCGTTGGCGGTGCAGAAGTAGAGATCGCCGCGGCTGTCGACGATGAACTCGCCCCGGCTGTGGGCGCCGGAGGTGGGCGCGCCGGGGACGGTGAAGGGTGAGAGGCGCAGCGGCGCCACATTGCCCTGGAGCAGGGCGCCGTACTGGCCGCCCCGGGCGTAGATGCCCCAGCCCAACGCGCCGGTCGCGACGCCCTCCAGCCCCGTGCCGTTGATTGTCTCGCCGTACACGCCGCTCGCGCTGCCCGAGGTGCTGGTGCTGCGCCCCAGCACCCCGATGTCGCCGTCGGTCACGCCCACGATTGCCATCCGCGACATATTCGTGTTGTCATCGACGCCGCTCACGCTGGCGATCAGGCCGATCCGGTTGTTGCCGG
>DASWWB010000668.1:0-8716 GCA_036406115.1 Herpetosiphonaceae bacterium | reverse complement strand
GCGCCGATTGGCTGGCCGGCGCGCTGATCGGCCTGCGCCTGCTTGAGGATCATCCCGCCCCGCCCGGGGCGCCTGGAGAAACACCGTGGAAACATCAATTCTGATCAAACAGCGCGCCTATCACGACTCGGTGACGCTGATGGCCGCCAGCCAGCGCGTCGCCGCCCTGCCCGGCGTGACCCAGGCGGTGCTGGCGATGGGCACCGACCATAACAAAGAGCTGCTGGGCGAGGCCGGCCTGCTGCTGCCCGAAGCCGCCGCCGCCGCCCCCGACGATCTGATCATCGCGCTCCAGGCCGTCGACGCCGCTGCCTTGAACCGGGCAGCCGAGGCCGCCGAGGCTGCGCTGGCCGGCGGAGCGGGAGCTGTCGCGTCCTCCGGCGGCCGCCCCGCCCGCAGCCTGCGCGCCGCGCTGCGCCAGCTGCCGGACGCCAATCTGGCCCTCGTGGCGGTGCCCGGCGCCTACGCCGCCCGCGAGGCGCGCCAGGCCCTCCAGGCCGGCCTGCACGTCCTGCTGTTCTCGGACAATGTCAGTTTGGAAGATGAGATTGATCTCAAGCGCGACGCCGCCGAGCGCGGGCTGCTCTGCATGGGCCCCGACTGCGGCACCGCCGTGTTCGGCGGCGTCGGCCTGGGCTTCGCCAACCAGCTGCGGCGCGGCGCGGTCGGCATCGTTAGCGCCTCGGGGACCGGCGCCCAGGAAGTGAGCGTGCTGATCGACCGCTTCGGCGGCGGCGTCAGCCAGATCATCGGCACCGGCGGCCGCGACCTCCAGCCCGCGGTCGGCGGCGCGACGATGCTGGCGGGGATCGATTGGCTGGCCCGCGACGCCGCGACCGAGACTATCCTGCTGATCTCCAAGCCGCCGGACGCAGCCGTCGCCGAGCGGGTGCTGGCGGCGGCGACGGCCTCGGGCAAGCGGGTGATCGCCTGCTTCCTCGGCCACCGGGGCGAGCCGCCCGCCGGCGTCGAGCTGGCGCCGACGCTCTGGACCGCCGCCCGGCTGGCGGTCGGCCGCTCGCCCGAGCTGCCGACCGAGCCGCTGGAGCGCCAGGCCAGCCTGTCAGCCCCGAACGTCAGGCCCGGCAGGCTGCGCGGCCTGTTCTCCGGCGGCACGCTTTACGCCGAGGCCCGGCTGGAGCTGGAGCGGCTGGGCCTCGCCGGCCAGTGCGACCTCACCGACTACGGCGACGATCAGTTCACCCGCGGCCGGCCGCACCCGATGATCGACTGGACGCTGCGCCTGGCCGAGCTGCGGCGGATCGCCGCCGAGCCCGCGACCGCCGTCATTTTGCTGGACGTGGTGCTCGGCCACGCCGCCCACCAGGATCCGGCGCCGCTGCTGGCGCCCGCGCTGGCCGAGATCCGCCAGCCGGTGGTGGCCTATGTCTGCGGCACTGACGCCGATCCGCAAGACCGGCGGCGCCAGGCGGCGGAGCTGGCGGCGGCCGGGGCGCTGCTGGCGGACTCGAATCTGGCGGCGGCCCATCTGGCCGGCCTGCTGCTCAAGGAGGCGAAGGCATGATTGATCAGCCAAGGGTGGTGACGATTGGCCCGCGCCTGTTCGCCGAGGCGCTGGCC
Source organism: Herpetosiphonaceae bacterium (assembly GCA_036406115.1). GTDB lineage: Bacteria > Chloroflexota > Chloroflexia > Chloroflexales > Herpetosiphonaceae > DASWWB01. The sequence goes on along the minus strand of DASWWB010000668.1, from coordinate 7,135 downwards.
GCCCAGGGCGCGGCGGTGGCCCAGGTTGATTGGCAGCCGCCGGCTGCGCGCGACCAGCGCTCGCTCGACGCGCTGGCCCGGCTCCAGGGGCCGGCGGTCGACGCCGCCAACCAGCAGGCGATGGAGCGGATCTTGGCCAGCCAGCCGCTGCTGGTGGGGATGGGCCTGGCCGGCGCGGTGCTGCCCGGCATGCATCCGAACCTGGTGCTGCACGCCGGGCCGCCGGTCAGCTGGGAGCGGATGTGCGGGCCGCTGCGCGGGGCGATCATCGGCGGCCTGATCTACGAGGGCTTGGCGGCCAGCGAGCAGGCGGCGATCAGCTTGGCCGAGAGCGGCGGCGTGGAGTTCGCGCCCTGCCACGAGCATTCGACGGTCGGGCCGATGGCCGGCGTGGTCACGGCCTCGATGCCGGTGTTCATGGTCGAGAACCAGCCCGGCGGCACCCGCTCCTACGCGACGATGAACGAGGGCCTGGGCAAAGTGCTGCGCTACGGCGCCTACGCCCCCGAGGTGATCGACAAGCTGCGCTGGATGGGCCGCACGCTCTACCCGGTGCTGCGCGAGGCGATCGACCGGGCCGGCGGCATCGATCTGCGGGCGATGATCGCCCAGGCGCTGCATATGGGCGACGAGTGCCACAACCGCAACCGCGCCGGCACCTCGCTGTTCATCCGCGCGATCACGCCCCACCTGCTGGCCGGCCCGTCCTCCCGCGACGAGGTGACGGCGCTGTTCGGCTTCATCAACGGCAACGATCACTTTTTCCTCAACCTCTCGATGGCGGCGCTCAAGGCGACGATGGACGCCGGCCACGGCGTCGCCGGCTCGACGGTCGTGACGGCCATGGCCCGCAACGGCACCGATTTCGGCATCCGGGTCAGCGGCGCCGGCGAGCGCTGGTTCGCCGCCCCGGCCCAGATGATCGAGGGGCTGCTGTTCCCCGGCTACGGCCCCGCCGACGCCAATCCCGATATCGGCGACTCGGCGATCACCGAGACTGGCGGGATCGGCGGCTTTTGCATGGGCAACGCGCCGGCGATTGTCGGCTTCGTCGGCGGCAGCGCCGCCGATGCGCTTGATTTCACCAGGGCGATGTACGAGATCACGCTGGCCGAGCATCCGGCCTGGACGCTGCCGGTGCTGGAGTTTCGCGGCGCGCCGACCGGGATCGATCTGCGGCGGGTGCTGGAGACGGGCATCCTGCCGATCATCAACACCGGCATCGCCCACCGCCAGCCGGGCGTCGGCATGATCGGCGCCGGCCTGGTCCACCCGCCGCTGGCCTGCTTCGAGCAGGCGGCGCTCTATCTGGCCGGCGCCGGGGAGACCGAATGAGCGCTCCCCTCGACGCGCTGGCCGCTGCCGGGGCCGCGCTGCTGGCTGATGCGTTCGCCGGCTACCATGAGCGCTTCTACGCTCTGACCGAGCGGGTCGCCGGCCGCTTCGCCGAGCGCGACTGGCGCGGCATCCAGGCCGACGCCGCCGCGCGGGTCGATCTCTACGCTGCGGCGGTGGACGAGGCCGAGGCCGGCCTACGTGCGCTGCTCGGACCGGCGGCCGGCGACCAGGCGCTCTGGCTGGCGATGAAAGAGCGCTACGCCGCCCAGATCGCCGGCCGGCCCGACCACGAGCAGGCCGCCACCTTCTTCAACTCGATGACCCGCCGGCTGCTGGTGACGATCGGCGTCAACCAGGAGCTTGAGTTCGTCCTCGGCGGCGGCCATCCCGGCATCGCCGCCGAGTCGATCTTCCGCGTCTACGAGCGCGCAGGCTCGACCGCCGAAACGCTGGGCCGGCTGCTCGATGATCTGGCGCCCGCCCTGGCGTGGGCCGACCGCGCCGGCGACGTGGCGCTGGCAGCCGCCGCCATCGACGAGCAGCTCGCCGAGCATGGCGGCTGGCCCGCCAACGGGCGGATCGAGGCGGTGGCGGCGCTGTTCTATCGCAACAAAGGCGCCTATCTGGTGGCGCGGATCGCCGGCGGGGCCGAGCCGGTGCCGCTGGTGCTGGCGCTGCTCCATCCGCCCGAGGGCTTGCGGATCGACGCCGCGCTGACCACGGCGATCGAGGTCAGCGTGCTGTTCAGCTTCACCCGCTCGGCTTTCCACGCCGCCGAGCCGCGCTCCGCCGGGCTGGTGGCGTTCCTGGCCACGCTGATGCCGCGCAAGCCGCCGGCCGAGCTGTACAGCGCCCTCGGTTTCCACAAGCACGCCAAGACTGTCCTCTACTGCGACCTGATGCGCCATCTGCGCGGCTCGCGCGATCGCTTCGTCATCGCTCCCGGCGAGCGCGGCATGGTGATGATTGTCTTCACGCTGCCATCGTACAATGTGGTCTTCAAGCTGATCAAAGACCAGTTCGCGCCGCCCAAGGACACGACCCACAAGGCGGTCATGGCGAAGTACCTGCTGGTTTTCCGCCACGACCGGGCCGGCCGGCTGGTGGACGCCCAGGAGTTCGAGCACCTGCGCTTCGAGCGTGGGCGCTTCGAGCCGGCGCTGCTCGATGAGCTGCTGCGGGTCGCCGGCAAGGCGGCGCAGGTCGAGGGCGACGATGTGATCATCAAGCACGCCTACGTCGAGCGCCGGGTCACGCCGCTCGACGTGTACCTGCGCGAGGTCGGCGAGGAGGAGGCGCGGGCGGCGGCGCTGGATTTCGGCCGCGCGATCCGCGATCTGGCCGCCAGCAATATTTTCCCCGGCGATATGCTGCTCAAAAACTTCGGCGTCACGCGCAACCGGCGGGTCGCGTTCTACGACTACGACGAGCTGATGCTGCTGACCGATTGTATCTTCAAGGCCATGCCGGCGCCAAGCTCCTACGACGAGGAGATGGCGGCCGAGCCCTGGTTCGCGGTCGGCGAGAACGACGTTTTCCCCGAGGAGTTCGGCCACTTCCTGGGCCTGCGCGCCCCGCTGCGCCAGCTGTTTATGGAGCAGCACGGCGAGCTGCTGACGGTCGCCTTCTGGCGCGGCATCCAGGCCCGGCTGCGGGCCGGCGAGGTGCCTGATATCATTCCCTACGCCGGCGAGCGCCGGCTGCGCCAGCCCTGAGCCGGCGCCTGGTTGGATTCGACGCGGGCCGCGCGGCCCCTGCGAGGAGACGATCCCATGGCAGTCAAATTGTACGATCTCAGCATTCCGACGGGCATCGCCACCCCGGCCTGGCCGAGCTACGAGCCGCTCCAGGTCCACTATTTTAAACGCCTGAGCTTCAACGGCGCCAACGGCCAGATTATCAAATCGTCGAACCACGTCGGCACGCATCTCGACGGCCAGTGCCACTTCGTCACCGGCGGCCAGGATATCGCGTCCATCCCGCTGGATCGGCTCTACGGCCCTGGGGTGATTGTCGATCTGTCCGACATGGCCGAAGACTACGGCGTCTACACCTCGCGCGACATCGAGGAGCGGGTCGAGGTCCGCGAGGATGATATTTTGTTCATCCACACCGGCTACTCGCGCTACGGCTGGGATCAGCCGGAGGCCGACGAGCAGCGCTATATGCTGCGCCATCCCGGCCCGACCCGCGAGTTCTGGGAGTGGTGCCTGCGCAAGAAGATCAAGCTGCTGGGCGTCGATTGCGGCTCCCAGGACCACCCGATGAACACCAAGATCCGCGACTGGCGCCCCGACGAGGCCCGCAAGGCCGACGAGTATCTGCGCCGCGCCCACGGCAAGGCGCTGGAGGAGATTTTCACGCCCGAGGATTACCAGGGCATGCACTTCAAGCTCTTTCCGTCGGGGATCATCCACGTCGAGTGCCTGGGCGGCGAGATCCGCCAGCTGCTCAATCAGCGCACGACGATCGGCGTCTTCCCCTGGAAATTCAAGGACGGCGAGGCGGCCTTCTGCCGCGTCGTCGCCTTTCATGAGGAATAATTGACATAATATGATGGATTGATCGGCTGGCTTTGCATCAATCGCGCGGCGCGCCCTGCTTTGGCGGGCGCGCCGCTGCGTGACCGGCGGTGGCTGGACGGCCACGCACGGGGGACGGAGCGCAACGCGCCGCGCGCCGCCGCCGGCTACGATGAGCGCATCTAGCACGAGGATGCGATCATGACATTAACGATGAGCGGCGAAGCCCGGACCGGCGCCGCCGAATCCCTGGAAGCGTTCGGACTTGCGGGCCTCTACCGGCAGCGGCTGACGACGGCGCGCGCGGCGATGGAGCGCATCCGCTCCGGCCAGCGGGTGTTTGTGATGGGCAACGCCGGCATGCCCAAGGCGCTGCTCGCCGCCTTCGTCGAGCGGGCGCGCGAGCTGCGCGATGTCGAGGTGCTGCACGTGCTGACCGTCGACCATGCGGAGTATGTGGACCCGGCGCTGGCCGGCCATCTGCGGGTCAACAGCCAGTTTGTCGGCGCCAATGTCCGGCCGGCCATCCAAGAGGGGCGGGCTGACTTCACGCCGGTGTTTCTCTCCGAGGTGCCGCGTCTCTACCGCACGGCGCTGCGGCCGGATGTCGCCCTGATCCAGGTTTCGCCGCCCGACGCGCACGGCTTTTGCTCGTTCGGGGTCGAGGTCGGCGTCTCCAAGCCGGCGGCGGAAGCTGCGGCGACGGTCATCGCCCAGGTCAATCCGCAGATGCCGCGCACGCTCGGCGACAGTTTCATCCACCTGTCGCGGCTCGACGCGATTGTCGAGGCCGACGAGCCGCTGGATGAGGTGCCGATGGCCGTCGGCGGCGAGACGGAAGCGCGGATCGCCGGCCATGTCGTCGGTTTGATCGAGGACGGCGCCACCTTGCAGCTGGGCATCGGCGGCCTGCCCAACCGGGTGCTCAGCGCCCTGGGCGGCGCCGGCGTCCGCGATCTAGGCATTCACACCGAGCTGTTTTCGGACGGCGTGATTGACTTGGTGGAGCGCGGGATCATCACCAACGCCCGCAAAACGCTGCATCCCGGCAAGATCATCGCCGGCTTCGTGCTGGGCAGCCAGCGCCTGTATCGTTTCATCCACGACAACGCGGCGATCGAATTCCATCCCTCCGACTATGTGAACGATCCGTGGGTGATCGCGCAGAACGAGCGGATGGTCGCGATCAATTCGGCGCTGGAGGTGGACCTGACCGGCCAGGTCTGCGCGGATTCGATCGGCCACCGCATCTACAGCGGGGCGGGCGGCCAGGTCGATTTCGTGCGCGGCGCCGCCCGCTCCAACGGCGGCCGGCCGCTGATCGCGCTGCCGAGCACGGCGCGGGGCGGCGCGGTCAGCAGGATTGTCTTCGAGCTGCGGCCGGGCGCCGGCGTGGTGACCAGCCGCAACGATGTCCACACGGTGGTGACGGAGTACGGGGTCGCCGAGCTGTACGGCAAGACCATCCGCCAGCGGGCGCAGGCCCTGATCGCGATCGCCCATCCGGCGTTCCGCGACGAGCTGCTGGCCCAGGCGCGGGCCGCCAAGTATCTCTGATCCTTCGCTGGGGAGCGGGCCGCGCGGCTGGGTGCCGCGCGGCCCGTCAGTTTAGCCGAGCAGGAGCAGCAGCCCCTGGGCCAGGATGATCTTGGTGATGACGGCGACCGGGAAGCTGGTGGCGTAGCCCAGGTTGGGCTGGTCGTCGCCGGTTTGCTCCAGGGCGAAGGCCAGGGTGGCGGGCTGGGTTTGGATGCCGGCCAGCATGCCCATCAGCACGCCGGCGGGGATGCGCAGCAGGCTGCCGCCGATCCAGAGCGTCAGGCCCGCGACCGCGCCGGCCACCAGGGCGCTGGCGCCGAGCAGCTGCCAGCCGGCGCCTTGGGAGACCGTGGTGAGAAAGGCGTAGCCGGCGCGGGTGCCGATGCCGGCCAGGAAGCAGATCAGCCCCAGCTGGCGCAGGACGAGATTCGCGCTGAAGGGCAGCGTCCAGACGATCGGGCCGCTGCGGTGGAGCGCGCCCAGGAGCAGCGCCATGACCAGCGGGCCGCCGGCCATGCCGAGCTTGATTGTGACGCCGCCGGGCAGCGGGAACGGGATGAGGCCGATCAGCATGCCCAGCGTCAGGCCCAGGCTCAGGCTGAGCATATCGATTTCGCTGATCGCGCGGTCGGAGTCGCCGAGGAACGCCGCCACCGCCGGCATCTCCTGCCGCCGCGCCACCACGCGCACGCGGTCGCCGAGCTGGAGCGTCGTCGCCGCGTGCGGCAGCAGCTCGACATCGCCGCGCCGGATGCGGGTGAGCACCGCGCCGTAGTGGCGCGGCAGGTTCAGCGCGCTGAGCGGATGGCCGACGACCTTGGGATTGGAGACGACGATCCGGCGATAATCCATGGCGCTGCGATCGAACTCCAGGTGATCGTCGCTCAGCTCGCCGAGCGCGGCCGTGGCCTGGTCCAGCGCCTCAGCGCCGCCGATCGCAGTGATGCTGTCGCCGACGCCCAGCAGCGTGTCCTCCTTGACCAGCGCCAGCTCGCGGCCCTGGCGGATGCGGCCGAAGACCACGTCCCAGCCGTTGGCCCGCATCAGCTCGGCGACGGACTTGCCGGCAGCTGTCTGGCTGGTGACGCGGATGGTGCGCTGTTCGAGCGGCGCGGCGCGCTGGGCGGCGCCGGCGGCTGGCTCGGCGTCAGCCTTGGCGCGGCCCGGCCGGCGCTGGAAGGCGGCGAGCGCCAGGATCATCACCAGCACGCTGACCGGATAACCGAGCGAATAGGCGACGACCGGCTCGGCCAGCAGTTGGTCGCGCAGCGCCGCCGGGCTGTGGGCGCCCAGGTAGTCGAGCACGCTGGCGAGGGCGGGGGTGTTGGTCAGGCTGCCGGCGAACAGGCCGGCGCTGGTCGGCGCGGTGAGGCCGAGCGCCGCGTGGAGGCCGATCGTCAGCAGCGCCGCCAGGCTGATCATGCCGACGGTCAGCAGCGTCGTGCGGCGGCCGGGGCCGCGGAACGCCCCCATGAAGACCGGGCCGCTGCTGAGGCCGATGGTGTAGACGAACAGCGCCAGCCCGAGCTGATAGACAATGTCCGGGATTTTGAGATCGGGGTGGAGCGCGCCGAAGCCGAGGCCGACAAACAGGACCGCCGCCACGCCGAGGCTGCTGCCGCCGACCCGGATCCGTCCCAAAAAGTAGCCCAGCCCCGCGATGACGAAAAGCAGCAGCAGCGGCTGGGCGATGAGCAAGTTGATCACAGGATGTCCTCGTCGCGCGCCGGGGCCAG
>DASWWB010000667.1:0-1542 GCA_036406115.1 Herpetosiphonaceae bacterium | reverse complement strand
CAGATCCTCGTGGCGGGCGATCGCGTAGGCCCACAGCCCTTGGGCGCGGTCGCGCTCCACCCCGCTCGTGGTGCGCAGATCGCGGACCTCGTAGGTCCAGACGCCGCCCCGCCGCTGCTCGCTGACAATCTCCACCCCCGAGCGGGGCAGATCCAGGTCCTCGCCGTTGTCGAGCGGCGACGTGGCGCCGCTGGCGAGGGCGCGGCGGGCGAGCTGCAAAATCTCGTCGCGGCTGGCGGGGACTGTCTCCTCGCCGTGCCTGACATAAATCACGCCGCCGGTGCTGAGATAGGGCGGCGGATCGGTCGGCTTGACTTCGATCCGCACCAGCTCGCGGCCGTCGTAGCTCACCAGCTCCAGCGACAGCTCGGGCTGCGGATCAAGCTCGGCGGCGACCTGCTCGCGCACTCGTTCGCTGATCAGCGCCGGCGTCAGCTCGGGATCGTGTTCGTCGCCGACGCCGATCACCAGCACGCCGCCGTCGGCGTTGGCGAGCGCGGCCACGTCCTGCCAGGCCTGCTCCAGGTAGCCCGGGGTCGCCGGGCGAACCAGGTGGTGGGTGGATGAGCCATGAGTCTTGGCCTGATCGATCTCCCACTGCTTTTGATCGCGCTTGGGCACCCGCACGTGATCGAAATTGGCGCTGGTGAGGAGCGCCTTGAGCGCGTCGAAGGTCGGCTCGGCAAGCAAGGCCTCGAAGTAGCGGTCGCCGATGCCGTTGGTGCGGCGCGGGTCGAGCGCGTCGTCGGCGGCCCGGCGCACGCGGTGAGCGTCGGAGCCTTGGATGCAGAACATCGGCCGCTCGTAGTGCTCGTGGCGGCCGTTGTAGAAGGACGGCGACAAGAACTGGTCGTGGCTGGTGTAGAAATTGACGAACTCCAGCGCGTGCAGATGGGGGCTTTGCGTCGCCGCGATTCGCGATTGGCCGCTCGATCCCATCCGAATCGTCTCGGTGACGACGCCGGCGATGGCGTTGACATGCGGGGCGATCACGATCCCGCCGCTGCGGGCGATGATTTCGTAGGCTTCGGTGACATGGCGGGTGTTGGGTACCGAGCAGCTGCCGGCCTTGACATCCTGAGGGCTGATGCCGAGCTGGAGCAGGACTGCTTCCAGCACGCTCAGCGGGGTCGAGGGCGGGAAAACGCCGAGGATGTGGGCGCCGTAGTGGCTGGTGAACTCGAAGCCCGGCAAGACCGTCAGCGCGTTGAGGATGCGCTGATATTCCTGCAGGCGGGTCAGTTCGTCGTCGGTGCAGCGGCCGGCCTGGACCATTGTCTCCAGGAACTCAAGCTCGCGCCGGAACAATTCGTAGCCGCGGACAGTGTTATGATCGGTAAAAGCAATAATATCGAGTTTGCGCCGCTCGGCCTCTTGCAAGATCTCCAGATAGCCGACATTTTGTTCCGCGTAATCCTCCGAGGCCGGAGTGTGGACGTGCAGATCGAGGCGCATCCACCTGCCGGTCTCCGCCAGGTGTTGCTGGTCCGACTGATTCATTTGGGTTCAACTCCATACGCTGTTTTTTTGCGCCGCGCCTCA
>DASWWB010000666.1:0-2278 GCA_036406115.1 Herpetosiphonaceae bacterium | reverse complement strand
CGAGCGCGGCGCCCTGCTGGCCAGCCGCGACCGGACCGCCGGCGGCTTTTCGCTCTCGCCGGCCACGCTGGAGGCGATCGAGGCGGACACGCGCCTGGTGCTGCCGTCGCCCAACGGCGCGACCCTGAGCTTGGCGGCCGGCGCGATCCCGACCTTCGCCGGCTGCCTGCGCAACGCTGCGGCGGTCGCCGGCGCCGCGCAGGCGGCGGGCAAGCGGATCAGCGTGATCGCGGCGGGCGAGCGCTGGACGGACGGCGGCTTGCGGCCGGCGATCGAGGATCTCCTCGGCGCCGGCGCGATCATCGCCAATCTGCGCGGCGCCCGCTCGCCGGAAGCAGAGCTGGCCCGCCAGGCCTTTGGCGGCGCCAGGGACGGGCTCGCCGACATCCTGCGCCAGTGCAGCTCCGGCAAAGAGCTGATCGAACGCGGCTGCGCCCGCGACGTGGAGCTGGCGGCGCAGCTCGACAGCAGCCGGGTCGCGCCGTTCTTCCGCGAGGGCGCCTACGCCCCGGGCGGGACGGCCTAGCGAGCGAAAAACGCCAGCTGAAGAAAGCGCATGCCAGCCAGGATTTGCCGGACGCGCCCCTCGCTGAGCGCGCCGATCCGCTCGCCGAGCGCGGCTTTGGCGACCGCCGACACTTTGGCGACATCGACCACGCTTTGCTTGGGCAGGCCGGCCTCGCCCGGCTCCAGCAGCACGTTGCCCGGCGCCTTGGCCTGCCGCACGTTGGTGGTCAGGGCGCAGACAACGACCGTCGGCAGCCGGCTGCGGTTGAGGATATCGTCCTGGATGACGACGTAGGGATGGCGGTGGTAGCCACGCTCGGGGACGGCCAGGGCGCCGTCTGGCGGCTCGATCCAAAACACCTCGCCCTGGCTGATCTCGCGCTCGGGGGGCGGCACGCGGAGCTGATCCGCCGCCTCGCGCTCCAGCGCCGCCAGCGCCAGCTCGAAAACGCGGGCGCGCGGCAGATCGAGCTGGCGCGCCAGGCTGTCGGCGCGCTCAAGCAGCGCCGCGGGCAGCCCAAGCGCCGCCTCATCGGGTTCGAACATGGGGAGGCCTCTCCTTCACTCCTGCCGCCTAGCTCACGCGCCGGCGTGCCGGCCGCTGTCGACCAGCGCCAGGCCCTCCTGGAGCGTGGCGGCGGTGCCGAGGCTTTCAAAGGTCACGCCCAGGCCGATCAGCGACTGGGCGACCTCGGGCCGGATGCCGACCAGGATCGGCCGGGCGCCCAGCAGCGTCGTCGCCCGCGCCACCTGCATCAGCGTTTTGGCGATGTGGGTGTCGACGACAGCGACGCCGGTGATATCCAGGACCAGGGCTTTGGCCCGCCGGCGCTGCACCTCGCGCAGGGCGGTGTCGAGCAGCTGCCGGGCGCGGACCCGATCCACCGTGCCGACCAGCGGCGCGACCAGCACATCGTCGCGGACCGGCAGAATCGGCAGCGACAGCTCGCTGATCACTTCGTTGAGGGCGCGCTGGGCGGCCAGGCTGGCCTGGAGCGACTGCGCCTGGGCCTGCTGCTGCGACAGGGCCGAAGCCAGCTCCTCGGTCCGCGACGAAACCGTCGCCTCCAGCGAGGCATTGGCCTCGGTCAGGGCCTGCGACGCCTGCTGGGCACGCTGGTTCTCGGCGCGAGCCAGGCGCAGCGACTGCTCGGTGCTGCGCGCGCCCAGGCTGCCGAGCAGCGTCAGCATCAGCAAGACAATGATCGGCGCGTTGACGGCTTGGATGCCCTCGGTAGTCTGGAAGAAGAAATCGGAGCGCGCGGCGGCGGCGGCGAGGAAGCCGGCCACGAGGCAGGCAAACACAATCCAGATCTGGCGCGGCCGCAGCGTCGTGCTGGCGATGCCCAGGCTGAGGGTGAGCATGTAGCCGTTGACGGCATTGGGCGCCTGGATCATCGCGGCGTAAATCGAGGCGCCGGTGGTGCCGACCAGCAGCAGGCTGCCGGGGCCGGGCCGCCCATGCCGCCCCAGCCAGATCGCGGCCAGGCTGAGCAGCGCGCCGATCGCCAGCAGGTGGAAATTCTGCTCCTCGCTCAGCACCACCGAGGGAATCAGCAGCACGCACAGGCACATCACGCCCAGGCTGATGAAAATCAGATTCTGGCTGCGGCGGCGAACTTCCTCGTCAGCGGTCTCGACGGTCGTTAGCCAGGTCCACAATCGGCGCATTCCAGGCCCTCCTTTGGCCGCAAGGGGTCTGTCTTCCAGCGTAGCGCCGCGCCGCCGATCAGTCAATAGCCATGTTGAGCCTGGTTCGATGGGACCGCGT
>DASWWB010000665.1:0-9557 GCA_036406115.1 Herpetosiphonaceae bacterium | reverse complement strand
GCTGTTCCACTATTTTCCCGGCTACACCGCCTACGACGACGCGGCCTGGGAGGTCTACCAGGCGGTGAACGCCCAGTTCGGCGCGGTCGTCGGCGCGCTCGCCGAGCCCGGCGACTGCATCTGGATCCACGACTATCATTTCCTGCTGCTGCCCCAGCTGCTGCGGCCCCGGCTGCCGGACGCCAGCATCGGCTTTTTCCTCCACATCCCCTTCCCCACCTACGAGATGTATCGCATGCTGCCCAGCTTCTGGCGGACCGCCATGCTGCGCGGGCTGCTCGGCGCCGATCTGATCGGCTTCCACACCCCCGACGACGCCGAGTATTTCCGCACCTGCGTCGCGCGGCTGCTGGGCGGCGAGATCGACGGCGAGACTGTCCGGGTTGACGGGCGGACGACGGCGGTTCGGGACTTTCCGATCAGCATCGATGTCGAGCGCTACGCCGAGGCGCCGGCGGCGCCCGAGGTCCAGGCCGAGGTGGGCCAGCTCCAGGAGCGGCTCGCCGACCAGAAGGCGATTATCTCGATCGACCGGCTGGACTACAGCAAGGGGATCTACCAGCGCCTGCTGGGCTACCAGACCTTCCTGGCCGAGCATCCGCGCTGGCACGGGCGGGTCACCTTCATCCTGGTCGTGGTGCCCTCGCGGATCGGCGTCGACCAGTATCAGCGGCTGCGCCAGCAGATCGACGAGACAGTCGGCCACATCAACGGCCAGTACGGCAGCGTCCACTGGACGCCGATCATCTACCAATACCGCTCGCTGCCCTTCGCCTCGCTGAGCGCGCTCTACGCCTTGGGCGACGTGGCGCTGATCACCCCGCTGCGCGACGGCATGAATTTGGTGTGCAAAGAGTACGTGGCTGCGCGGGCCAACCAAGACGGCGTGCTGATTCTGAGCGAGATGGCCGGCGCGGCCCACGAGCTGACCAGCGCGCTGTTGATCAATCCCAACAATCGCCGCGAGGTGGCGGGCGCGATCGCCGCCGCCCTGGCCATGCCCGCCGCCGAGCAGGCGGAGCGCATGGCGGCCATGCAGGCTCAGCTGCGGGCCAACGATGTCCGCAAGTGGGCTGTCGATTTCCTGCTCGCGCTCGGCGAGCCCGTCGCCCAGGCGGCGGAGTGACAGGCTCGGCGGCGGCCTAAAACGCGGCGGCGCCCCCATCAGCGATGGGGGCGCCGCGTTTTAGTCGGGATGGAGGGGCTTAGGGCAGGGCCGCGATCACGCTGGTGCGGACGGCGTCGAGCAGCGGGGCGATCGCCACGCCGAGGCCGATCACGCCGATCGCGGCGATCGCGACGCCGGCCAGCAGCGGCGTGGTGGCGAAGACCGGCCGCTCGTCCCACTCGGTGTTCTCATCGCGCATGAACATCAGCACGATGACCCGCAGGTAGAAGAAGGCCGAGACCACGCTGGTGAGGACGCCGATCACCGCCAGCCAGTCAAGGTTGGCGGCCCAGGCGGCCTGGAAGACGGCGAATTTGCCGAAGAAGCCGGCCGTCGGCGGCACGCCCGCCAGCGAGAACATAAAGACCATCATCGCGCCGGCCAGCAGCGGGTGGCGCCGGGCCAGGCCGCGCAGATCGTTCAGCTCGAAGCTGGCGAAGCCGCGGTTCTCCAGCGCGATCAGCACCGCGAAGGCGCCCAGGTTGGTCAGGGCGTAGGAGAGGAAGTAGACCAGGAACGACGACTGGCCCAGGGCGCTGCCCGCCAGCACGCTCAGCAAGATGTAGCCGGCGTGGGCGATCGAGGAGTAGGCCAGCATGCGCTTGATGTTGGTCTGCGCCACCGCCACGATGTTGCCCAGCGCCATCGTCAGCGCCGCCAGGATGCTGAAGATGAACTGCCACTCGCTCTGGAGCGCGGGGAAGGCCACGCTCAGGACCCGGAACAGCGCCACGAAGGCCGCGCCCTTGGTCGCGACCGACATGTAGCCGGTCACGGGCGTCGGCGCCCCCTCGTACACGTCCGGCGTCCAGGCGTGGAACGGCACCATCGCCACCTTGAAGCCGAGGGCGATCGAGACCAGGCCCAGGCCGGCCAGCAGCAGCGGGTCGCGCAGATTGGCGCCGCCGAGCTGGAGCCGGCTCAGCTCGGCGCCGATCTCGGGCAGCGAGGTCTTGCCTGTGAAGCCGTAGATCAGGGCGATGCCGTAGACCAGGAAGCCGGCGGCGAAGGCGCCAAGCAGCAGATATTTCATCGCCGCCTCGCCGGATTTGACGTTCGGCACGCCGAAGCCGGTCAGCACGTAGAGGCCGATCGACAGCAGCTCGACGCCGACGAAGATCATCACCAGGTCGTTGGCCTGGACCAGCAGCATCATGCCGGAGGTGGCGAACAGCAGCAGGGCGTAGAACTCGCCCCGCACCATCCCCTGGCGCGGCATGGAGTCGAACGAGATCATAATCGTCAGCGCCGTGACGCCGACCAGGATCCAGTTGACGATCGTGCCGAACTGGTCCAGCACCACCATGTTGAAGAAGGGCGTCTGGGCCGGCGCATAGCCCCAGGTCAGCGCGCCGGCAGCGGCGCTGGCCGCCAGGCCGACCAGGCTGAGCGTCGCCAGGACCCGCCGGTCCGAGGTGAAGAGATCGACGAACAGCACCAGCATCGCCCAGAGCATCACCAGCAGCGGCTGGGCGAGGACCGTCAGATCGACGGGAGGCGCTTGGAATTGCATAAAACCCTCCTACCGGCCCGCCAGGGTCGGCGCGTTATTGGTGACAAACGTGACCAGCTCGCGCACCGTGGTGTCCATCGCGCTGAAGAAATAGCTTGAGTACAGGCCGATCGCCAGGATCGCCGCGCAGATCGGCAGCAGCAGCGCCACCTCGCGGCCGGTGAGGTCGCGCAGGCCGCCGTTTTTGCGGGCGTCCAGCGGGCCGGACGCCACGCCCTGGAACATCTTCAGCAGATAGACTGCCGCCAGGATCACGCCGATCGCCGCGAAGGCCGTGAAGGTCCAGCCCAGCTGCGAGTTGAAGGTCCCCGCCATCACCGTGAACTCGCCGATGAAGCCGTTCAGGCCGGGCAGGCCGACCGACGACATGGTCGCGAAGAGCAGGAAGAAGACAAAGACCGGCGTCACTTTCCACAGCCCGCCGTAGTCGGCCAGCTCGCGGGTGTGCTGGCGCTCGTAGACCATGCCGACGAGCAAGAACAGCGCGCCGGTGCTCAGGCCGTGGTTGACCATCTGGAGCACGCTGCCGGCGATGCCCTCGCGGTTGAGGGCGAAGATCCCCAGCACGATGAAGCCCATGTGGCTGACCGAGGAGTAGGCCACCAGCTTCTTGATGTCAGTCTGGGCGTAGGCCAGCCAGGCGCCGTAGATGATGCCGATGATCGCCAGCACCGCGATCGGCCGCGCCCACTCCGCCGCCACCTGCGGGAACAGCTGCACGTTGAAGCGGATCATGCCGTAGGCGCCCATCTTCAGCAGCACCGCCGCCAGGATGACCGAGCCGGCGGTCGGCGCCTCGACGTGGGCGTCGGGCAGCCAGGTGTGGACCGGCCAGATCGGCACTTTGACCGCGAAGGCGATGAAGAAGGCCAGGAACAGCAGCTTGGTCTCGACCGGCGACAGGCCCAGCTGGCCCATGTTGGCGGTGATCGACTGCAGGTTGAAGGCCTCGGCCACCAGCTGCGGGTTCGTCGCGCTCAGGTAGCGGTAGTTCAGCAGGCCGAGGGCGATGATCCCCAGCAGCATGAACACCGAGGCGGCGAAGGTGTAGAGGAAGAACTTGATCGTGGCGTAGATCCGCCGCGGCCCGCCCCAGATGCCGATCATAAAGTACATCGGGATGAGCGTGAACTCCCAGAAAATGTAGAAAAGGAACAGGTCCTGGGCCAGGAAGACGCCCAGCATGCCGGTTTCCTGGAGCAGGATCAGCATCAGGAAGCTGTTGAGCTTCTTGTCAACTTTCCAGGCCGACCAGATCGCCAGCGGCGTCATGAAGGTCGTCAGCAGCACCAGCCAGAGGCTGATGCCGTCCAAGGCCAGGCGGTACTGGATGCCCCAGCCGGGGATCCAGTCGAAGAACTCGTGGTACTGGATGCCGACGTGCTCGCGCTGGAAACTGATCAGCAGCGGCAGCGACACCGCGAAGACGATGAGGCTCCAGGCCAGGGCGAACACCCGGGCCTGCTCCGGCCGGCGGATGGCCAGCAGCAGCAGGCCGCCCAGCGCGGGCAGGAACACCACCAGCGAGAGGATGGGAAAGCCGAGTTGATTAACTGCGTTCAAGGGCTTGCTCCTGTGTTCAGTGCCATGCCGCGCTTAGCGCAGGGCGAAATAGCCAATCACTGCGATCACGCCGACGAGGAACATCAGCGCGTACGAGCGCACATAGCCCGATTGCAGGCCCCGCAGGCCGCGCCCGGTCCGGCCCACGACCCAGGCCGAGCCGTTGACCATGCCGTCGATGATCACGCCGTCGAAGAAGCTGCCCAGGAAGCGGGCGATGGCCTTGAACGGCTTGACGATCAGGCCGTTGTACAAGTCGTCGACATACCACTTGTCTTCGGCGATCTCGTAGAACACGCCGCCCCAGCGGTGCAGCGGGTCCTTCTCCGAGGGCTTGAACTTGCGCAGGCTGCGGCTGTAGTAGTAGTAGCCCAGCGCGCCGCTCGCCACTGCCAGCACCGTCACGATCAGCGCCAGGTTGATGTGGAAGGCGCCAGGCTCGGAGCGCGTGATCGGCTCCAGCCAGTGGTCCAGGGCGTGCGAGCCGGGCAGGTTGATCGCGCCCGCCAGCACCGTCAGCACCGCCAGGATGATCAGCGGCGTGGTCATCACCGGGCTGCTCTCGTGGGCGTGGATGGCGCGGTCGCGCTGCTCGCCCAGGAAGACCATCACGATTTGGCGCGCCATGTAGAAGGCGGTCAGCATCGAGCTGACGATCAGCACGAAGCCGATCGTGCCGTGGCCGCTGTCGAAGGCGTGGCCGATGATCTCATCTTTCGACCAGAAGCCCGCCAGCGGGAAGATGCCGGCCAGCGCCAGCGTGCCGACGATGTAGGTCCAGAAGGTGCGCGGCATGGCTTTGCGCAGGCCGCCCATCTTGCGCATGTCCTGCTCGTTGCCGAAGCCGTGGATGACCGCGCCGGCGCCCAGGAACAGCAGCGCCTTGAAGACGCCGTGGGTCAGCAGGTGGAACATGCCGGCGACATAGGCTTTCATGCCGACTGCCGCGACCATGTAGCCGAGCTGCGAGACCGTCGAGTAGGCCAGGACTTTCTTGATGTCGTATTGGCCGATGGCGATTGTCGCCGCGATGAAGGCGGTGGCGGCGCCGACGGTCGCCATCAGGTTCAGCACCGACTGGCTCAGCTCGAAGATCGGCGCCGTGCGCACCACCAGGTAGACGCCGGCGGTGACCATCGTCGCGGCGTGGATCAGGGCCGAGACCGGGGTGGGGCCGGCCATGGCGTCAGGCAGCCAGACGAACAGCGGGATCTGGGCCGATTTGCCGGTCACGCCCAGCAGCAGCATCAGCGCGATCGCGCCCGCCGCCGTGTACTGCTGGCCGAGGAAGGTGGTGGTCGTCAGCAGCAGCGAGGACGTGTTGGCCGGGTCCAGCACCTTGCTGAACTCCAGCGAGTGCAGCTGTTGCTGCTGGGCGTCCTTGGCCAGGGCCCAGATCGCGAACATCGCCAGCATCAGGCCGAAGTCGCCGACGCGGTTGACGACGAAGGCCTTGGTCGAGGCCCAGGGCGGGTCGCGCTGCTCGAACCAGAAGCCGATCAGCAGGAACGAGCAGAGGCCCACGCCCTCCCAGCCCAGAAAGAGCATCACGAAGTTGTTGCCCATGATCAGCATCAGCATCGCCACGATAAACAGATTCAGGTAGGCGAAGAAGCGGATGGGCCGCGGGTCGTGGCTCATGTAGCCGATGCTGTAGACGTGGATCAGGAAGCCCACGCCGGTCACCAGCAGCATCATCGTCAGCGAGAGCTGGTCGATCAGGAAGCCGAAGGGGACGGTCAGGTCGCCGGCGGCGATCAGGTTCCAGTAGGTGACCTCGATCGCCCGCCCGTTGACGCCTTCCTCGACCGGCAGCCGCAGCCACTCGAACAGCGTGACCACCACCAGGATGAAGGCGATGCCGACCATCGCGCTGGCGATGATGCCCGAGCGGCGGGCGCCATGGTCGCCGTGGTGGGCGCCGTGGCCGGCCGGCTCGTGGGCGTGGGCCTGGACCGCCGCGCCGTGGCCGCCATGGTCGTCGTGGCCGTGGCCGGCGTGGGCGGCGGCCGGGCGGTGGCGGCGCAGCTCAAGCAGCCCGAGCCCGGTGTTGATGATGACGCCGAGCAGCGGCAGCAGCGGCACCAACCAGATAAAATTGATCATGCGTCGTCCTCCCTACACGGATGAGCGGAGTGGTGCGGCTGCGGCGCCTCGCCGGCCAGCCGGCTTAGCCTTTCAGCGTGTTGACATCGTCAACATTGGTGGTGCGCTTGGCCCGGAAAATCGCGACCAGCAGCGCCAGGCCGACCGCGACCTCGGCGGCGGCGACCGCGATCACGAAGAAGGTGATCACCTGGCCGCTGGTGTCGGCCCGCGCCCTGCTGAAGGCCACCAGGGCCAGATTGGCCGAGTTGAGCATCAGCTCGACCGACATAAACATGATGATCGCGTTGCGGCGGGTCAGCACGCCGATCACGCCGATCGTGAACAGGACGGCGCTCAGCAGCACATAGGCGTTGGTCGAGATCTCGTTCACGATTGGGCCTCCTCGCGCAGCTGCGCCCGGTCGCGGCGGGTCAGGACGACCGTGCCGACGATCGCCACCAGCAGCAGCACCGAAATAATCTCAAACGGCAGCAGGTAGCGGCTGAACAGCGACAAGCTGATCGCCTGCGGCGCGCCGATGTTGCTGGCGACGATGGCCGGCTGGTCGGTGGTCAGGGCCACCCCGCGATAGGCGACGTAGCCGCCCTCGGCCAGCAGCACCAGCCCCAGCAGCGCCCCGACCGGCTTCTGCCAGCCGATCCGCTCCTCGCCCAGCTCGGCGTTTTCGGCGCCCAGGAGCATAATCACGAAAAGGAACAGCACCATGATCGCGCCGGCGTAGACCGTGACCTGGATGGCGGCCAGGAACGGCGCCCGCAGCAGCAGGTACAGCACCGCCACCGCGCAGAAATTCAGGATCAGGAACAGGGCGCTGTGGACGGCGTTGCGGCTCAGCACCATGCCCAGGGCGGCCCCCACCGCGACCAGCGCCGTCGTCCAAAAGATAATCATTTCCATGCACACGCTCCGATGGCAATCAAAAGCCCGCCACCGCGACGGTGGCGAGCGATGGGCTAGAGATCAATCCGTGCCGGCGGGTTGAGCTGCTTGCCGGTCTGCTCCAGCACCGGCGGCACCTCGCCGTAGCCCTTGTCGGCGGCCACCAGCATCATGTCCTTGGTGTAGATCGCCGCCCGGCGGTCGTAGAAGGCCAGCTCGTACTGATGCTCCAGCACGATCGCGTTGGTCGGGCAGGCGTCCTCGCAGTAGCCGCAGAAGATGCAGCGTAGCATGTTGATCTCGTAGGTGGCGGCGTGGCGCTCGCCCGCCGAGAGCGGCTGGGCGGGATCGTTCTGCCCCGGCACGACGTAGATCGCGTCGGCGGGGCAGGCCGCCGCGCACAGCGAGCAGCCGATGCAGCGCTCCAGGCCGTTGGCGAAGCGCTTCAGCTCATGCCGGCCGCGGAACCGCTCGCGCACCGGGCGCTTGACCTCCGGATACTGCACGGTGACCGGCGCCTTAAACAGATACTTGAATGTGGTCGCCATCCCCTTGAGATAGGCTCGGAGCATGATCGAATCCTTTCTGGCTGCTGGTGTGACGCACAACAACCCCGCTCTGTGAGCGGCGGAACAGCTGTTTCTTCGGGTGCGCCATTTGGCTGCGCGTCCATTTTATCACAATCTCGCCAACGCAAATGCAGATCAGGGGTCGGGGGTCAGGGGTCAGGGGTCAGGCCGGATCGATGAGGATGCGGGCGCTGTGGCGGAATGGTGGTCTCCCGGGCAGCGCCCGCTGTTTCGGCGTTCGTCCTGGCCCCTGATCCCTGATCCCTAAACGAACAGCTCCGCCACCGAGCCCACGATCAGGCTCGGCCGGTAGGGGTAGCGCTCGGCGGTGCCGGTGGTCGAGACGCCGGAGAGGACGAGGACGGTGTGCATGCCGGCCTCGGTGCCGGCGATGATATCGGTGTCCATGCGGTCGCCGATCATCATGGCTTCGGTGGCGTGGCCGTCGATCGCCCGCAGCGCCGTGCGCATCATCACCGGGTTGGGCTTGCCGACGAAATAGGCCTGGGCGCCGGTGGCGGCCTGGATCAGCGCCACGACCGCCCCGCAGGCCGGCACCAGCCCGCGCTCCGACGGCCCCGAGACATCCGGGTTGGTGCCGATCAGCCGCGCCCCCGCCGCCACCAGCCGCACGGCATGGGTGATGCGCTCGAAGCTGTAGGAGGTCGTTTCGCCGATCACCACGTAGTCGGGGTCGTGCTCGGTCTGGGTGTAGCCGGCCTCGTAGAGCGCGGTGGTCAGGCCGCTCTCGCCGATCACGAAGGCCGAGCCGCCCGGCCGCTGGGTGTGCAGGAAGCGCGCCGTCGCCAGCGCCGAGGTGTAGATTTCCTCCGGCTCCAGCGCGATGCCGATCCGCGCCAGCCGAGCCTGGAGGTCGCGGGTGGTGTAGATCGAGTTGTTGGTCAGCACCAGGAATTTGCGCCCGCTGGCCCGCAGCCGGGCCAGGAACTCCGGCGCCCCCGGGATGACCTGGGCGCCATGGACCAGCACCCCGTCCATGTCGCACAAGACCGAGCTGACATTGCTTAGATCAATCATTCGTCGCTCCTTAAGCTGAGGTTCCCAGCAGCGGAATCACATCCAGCGGCGCGTCGGCCGCGTCCTCGTGGTAGCGCCCGATCATCTCCGGGCGGTAGACGCCCCGGTCGGTGACGATCGCGCTCACCAGCTCGGGCGGCGTGACGTCGAAGGCCGGGTAGTAGCCGCGCACGCCCTCGGGCGCCAGCCGCACGCCGTTGTGCCGCAGCACCTCCTCGCCGTCGCGCTCCTCGATCGGGATGGCGGTGCCGTCCGGGGTGCCCCGCTCCGGCCCGTCATAGCCCAGGACGTAAAACGGCACGCCGTGGCGCCGCGCCAGCACGGCGTTCTGGTAGGTGCCGATCTTGTTGGCGATCGAGCCGTCCATCGCGATCCGGTCGGCGGCGGTGACGTAGACGCTGATCATGCCCTTGGCGAAGCAGAAACCGGGCATGTTGTCGGTGATCACGGTCACCGGCACGCCGATCTCATGGGCCTGCGAGGCGGTCAGGCGGATGCCCTGGCCGTAGGGCCGGGTCTCGGTCGGCATGACGGCGATCTGCTTGCCCTGGACGACGGCGGCGGTGTAGATCATCCAGTTGAAGGCCGCGCCGGGGTAGCAGACCGTGAGGATGGTGTCGCCGTCGGTCAGGAACTCGGCGGCCCGCGCCCCGCAGCGCTCGGCGACCCGGTCGCCGCGCAGGACTTCGCGGGCGACGTAGGCGCCGACCGCGTCGCC
>DASWWB010000664.1:0-9383 GCA_036406115.1 Herpetosiphonaceae bacterium | reverse complement strand
AGCGAAGTCTCGGCTGGCGGCGGCCCCGACATGTTCCTGGCCCCCAACGACAGCCTGGGCGATCAGGTCCGCAAGAACCTGCTGCTCCCGCTTGACGACAAGCTGGCCGGCAAGCTGACCAACATCTCGCCGACCGCGGTCGAGGGCATGAAGGTCGACGGCAAGCTGTACGCGGTGCCGGAGTCGTTCAAGGCCGTCGCCCTGTACTACAACACCGAGAAGGTCACCGCCCCGCCGGCGACCACCGACGACCTGCTGACCGCCGTCAAGGGCGGCCAGACGCTGGTGATCAACCAGGGCATCTACCATAACTTCGGCTTCATCCAGAGCTTCGGCGGCAAGCTGTTCGACGCGAACAACAAATGCGCCGCCGCCACCGGCGGCCCCGAGGCCCTCCAGTACCTGCTCGACCTGAAGGGCGCCGGCGCGACCTTCGTCACCGACGGCGGCCAGCAGGACACGCTGTTCAAAGAAGGCACCGCCTTCATGACCGTCAACGGCCCCTGGGCGCTGGGCGACTACCGCAAGGCCCTGGGCGATAAGCTGGGCGTGGCCCCGATGCCCGCCGGCCCCGGCGGCAAGTCCGGCCCGCTGACCGGCGTCGACGGCTTCTACGTCAACGTGAACAGCGCCAACCCCGACGGCGCCGTGGCCCTGGCCCTGTTCCTGACCAGCACCGACTCGCAGACGCTCTACACCGAGAAGGCCGGCCACGTGCCCGCCGACATCACGGTGAAGATCGCCGACAAGAACGTCCAGGGCTTCGCCGACGCCTCGTCGACCGGCGTGCCGCGCCCGCAGAGCAAAGAGCTCAGCAACTTCTGGGCGCCCTTCGGCGACGCGCTGACCAAGTCGATGGAAGGCGCCGCCTCGCCCAAGGACGCCATCGCCGAGGCTTGCGGCCTGATGGACACCGCCAACGGCAAGTAACATCCACCTCGCGGGGGCGCCGGCCGGCGCCCCCGCGGCCCATCCGCCCATCGCAGCGTTCCAACGGCCCGGGATGCGACCGCTCTTTTCCCAGATCAATGGCGCTCCGGCCACCAGCGACGCGAAACAAGGGTAAAATACTCTTAATCATCTCGTCTCATCGATCGAGCATCTCTCAACGAAGGAGCTTGCGATGGCCTCACTTGACCGCAGCATCGAGCGTTCCGGCGCCGCCGGCAAGCGCCGCCAGGGTCTCTGGCAACGCAGCCGCCAGTCCCGCATCGCCTATGTGTACCTGCTCCCGGCGCTGATCATCATGAGCATCATCACGCTCTACCCGATCATCTACCAGTTCATCATGTCCTTCACCGATTTCAGCGCCCAGAGCCTCAACCCGACCAGCAAGTCCTATGTCGCGCCGAACTGGGTCGGCCTCGAAAACTACCAGAACATCATCACCAACAAGGTGGGCGCCAAGCTGCCGAATTTCAACTTTTTCCGCACGCTGGGCTTCAATCTGTGGTGGACCTTCTCCAACGTCATCTTCCACGTCGGCCTGGGCATCGTGATCGCGGTGATCCTCAACATCGAGGGGCTGTGGTTCAAGCGGATCTATCGGGCGATCTACGTGCTCCCGATGGTGCTGCCGCAGCTGGTGATCGCCACGGTCTGGCGCAATATGTTCGACAGCCAGTCCGGCGCCGTCAACATGGGCCTGCGGGCCGTCGCCGGCCTGTTCGGCATCGACTCGGCCTTCAATATCCGCTGGCTGGAAGATTTGAACAACCCGATCCCGGGCATCCCGCTGCCGCTCTCCTATTTCGCGATGCTGATCACCAATATCTGGCTCGGCTGGCCCTTCATGACGATCGTGGCCACCGGCGCGCTGCAAAGCATCCCCAAGGAGCTGTATGAGGCGGCCTCGATCGACGGGGCGACCGGCTGGCAGCAGTTCTGGCGCATCACCCTGCCGCTGCTGCGCCCGGCGATGGTCCCGGCGACCATCCTCGGCATCATCACGACCTTCAATCTGTTCCATGTGATCTACTTCATCAGCGCCGGCGGGCCGCTGGGCAAAACAGAGATTTTGGTCACGCAGGCCTACAAGCTGGTCAAGGACCAGAGCCTGTACGGCTTGGCGGCGGCCTTCAGCGTCTTTATGTTTGTGATCCTCGGCATCATTATGCTGATTACGACGCGCATCTCGCGCGTGGCGGAGGCTTACGATGGCTAATACCACGATCCCAGCGCCGGCCACCGCCCGCCGCGGACTGTTCGCCCGGGGCCGCGGCTCGGGCCGCCAGCTCAGCTTCGTGCAGCAACTGCTGGTGCAGATCTTCTGCCTGGTCGTCGCCGCCTCGGTGCTGTTCCCGATCCTCTGGGTCGTCGGCCTGTCGCTGGACGGCACCAACACCTCGCGCCCGTCGTCGCTGCGCCTGATGCCGCCCGAGCCGACGTTCGACGCCTACGTCAAGGTGTTTAAGAAGCCGACCTCCAATCCGGTGACGTTCACAGAGCTGGCGGTCAACAGCCTGTCGCTGGCCGGCGGCGTAGCCTTCTTCTCGGTGCTGGTCGGCGTCACCGCCGCCTACGCCTTCTCGCGCATGAACTTCGTCGGCCGCAAATGGATCTTTATGAGCATCGGCTTCATCCTGCTGATGCCGCAGATCGCCACCATGGCGCCGCTGTTCGTAATGCTCTCGCGCGGCTCGCTGACGAATCCGACCCTGCGCATCGTCTATTTCATCTTCGGCGGCATCTTGCTGGCGGGCGGCGGCCTCTACATCGCCAGCCGCATCCGCGACGGCGCCACGCCGGGCACGATCGCCATGGGCGCGGCCATCCTGGTGATCGGCGCGCTGCTGATCAACGGCGGCATCAACGTGGACGTCGCCAACACCAAGGGCTTCAATCTGCGCAACTCGCTCTACGGCGTGGGCTTCGCGATGATCTCCGGCGCGCTGCCCTTCGCGATCTGGAACCTCAAGGGCTACCTCGACACGATCCCCAAGGAGCTGGAGGAGGCCGCGATCATCGACGGCGCCTCGCCCAACCAGATCTTCTTCCAGATCGTGCTGCCGCTGGCCACGCCGGCCCTGGCCGTGACCGCCTTCCTCGGCTTCATGAGCGGCTGGACCGAGTTCGGCCTGTCGTGGCTGTTCCTGACCGATCCCAAGGACTTCACGCTCTCGATGGCGCTCTGGAACATGACCGGCCAGTATTCGAGCAGCGTCCCCTGGTCGCACTTCGCGGCGATGTCGCTGATGGTCTCGCTGCCGGTCTCGATCGTCTATCTGTTCCTGCAAAAATATATCGTGGGCGGATTGACGCTGGGCGGCGTCAAGGGCTAAAATCAGACCAACGCGCTTGTTCGGACACGCGTCCTCCCGCCTGGGAGCGGCGCGTGCCGCTTTTAGGAGGCAACGGTGCCAAGCGATTTGGAGATAGCCCAGTCAGTCCAGCCGCGGCCGATCGGCGAGATCGCGGCGGCGCTCGGCCTGGAGGAACATGAGATCGAGCCCTACGGCCGCCACATGGCCAAGGTCGACCCGGCGGCGCTGGGCCGGCTGGGCGAGCCGCGGGCCAAGTACATCGTGGTGACGGCGATCACGCCGACCCCGCTGGGCGAGGGCAAAACCACCACCACCGTCGGCCTGGGCCAGGCCCTGCACGCCATGGGCAAGCGGGCGATCGTCGCCATCCGCCAGCCCTCGATGGGGCCGACGTTCGGCATCAAGGGCGGGGCGGCCGGCGGCGGCTACGCCCAGATCCTGCCGATGGAGCAGTTCAATCTGCACCTGACCGGCGACATCCACGCGATCGGCGCCGCCCACAACCTGCTGGCGGCCATGATCGACAACCACCTGTTTCACGGCAACGAGCTGGCCATCGATCCGCACAGCGTCACCTGGCGCCGGGTGGTGGACATCAGCGACCGGGCGCTGCGCCAGACGCTGGTCGGCCTCGGCGGCAAGGAGAACGGCCAGCCGCGCGAGACCGGCTTCGATATCACCGTCGCCTCCGAGGTGATGGCGATCCTCGCCCTGGCCACCGACCTCCATGACCTGCGGCGCCGGCTGGGGCGGATCGTGATCGGCCACGACGCCAAGCGGCGGCCGGTCACCGCCGAGGACCTCAAGGCCGCCGGCGCGATGACGGTGCTGCTGCGCGAGGCGCTCAAGCCCAATCTGCTCCAAACCCTCGAAGGCTCGCCGGCCTTCGTCCACTGCGGCCCGTTCGCCAACATCGCCCACGGCAACTCCTCGGTCCTGGCCGATCTCATCGCGGTCCGCTGCGGCGAGTACGTGATCACCGAGGCCGGCTTTGGCGCCGACATGGGCATGGAGAAATTCTTCGACATCAAGTGCCGGGTCAGCGGTCTCAAGCCGGATGCGGCGGTGCTGGTGGCGACGGTGCGGGCGCTCAAGGCCCACAGCGGCAAGTATGCGATCACGCCCGGCAAGCCGCTGCCGCCGGAGCTGCTGGCGGAGAATCTTGAGGATGTGCGGGCCGGCGCCGCCAATCTGATCAAGCAGATTGAAAACGCGCGGCTGTTCGGCGTGACGCCCGTCGTGGCGATCAACCGCTTCCCCGACGACCACGAGAGCGAGCTGGCGGCGATCCGCGAGCTGGCGGCGCGGGCCGGCGCCCACAGCGTGGCGGTCAGCAACGTCTGGGCCGAGGGCGGCGCCGGCGGCCGCGAGCTGGCCGAGGCGGTGATGGCCGCCGCCGCCGCGCCCAGCGAGTTCACCCTGCTCTACCCCGACGAGCTGCCGCTGGAGAAAAAGATCAAGCGGCTGGCGACCACGGTCTACGGCGCCGCCGAGGTCAGCTACACGCCCGAGGCCCGGCGCCAGCTCAAGCGCTTCGAGCGCGACGGCTACGGCGCGCTGCCGATCTGCATGGCGAAAACCCATCTCTCGATCAGCCACGATCCCAAGCTGCTCGGCGCGCCCAGCGGCTACGTGTTTCCCATCCGCGAGGTGCGGCTCTCCGCCGGCGCCGGGTTCGTCTACCCGCTGGCCGGCGACATGCGGACAATGCCCGGCCTGCCGGCCCATCCCGGCGCCGAAAACATCGATATCGACGAGCAGGGGAAGACGGTGGGGTTGTCGTAGGGGGGAGTCGTCAGTCATCAGTCGTCAGTCGTCAGTCGCCAGTCGTCAGTTGCCAGTCGTCAGTCGCCAGGGCATGCGACCAAGGGTTATGCCCAAAAGCTGTCTGGCAGCCAACACATTCCGTTATGCGGCGGCCTGACGACTGACGACCGACGACTGACAGCTCCCCCAAAAAGCGGCGGGCGCCCGGATCTCTCCGAGCGCCCGCCGTTTCAATCACCCCGCGAGCTTAGCTGCAGTGGGCGGGATCCATGCGGCCGTTGTTGAAAGAGAAGTCGTCAGTCGTCAGCTGTCAGTCGTCAGGGACGGCGGACACCAATCGCCAAGCGACGCCGCGCCCCGCGAAGCAACTCCCTGACGACTGACGACCGACGACTGACAGCTCCCCCAAAAAGCGGCGGGCGCCCGGAACGCTCCGAGCGCCCGCCGTTTCAATCACCCCGCGAGCTTAGTTGCAGTGGGGCGGGCCGATGCGGCCGTTGTTGAAATTGTCGAAGATGTCCTTCCAGCGCAGCACCTGGTTCTGCTCGGCCTTGGAGAGGCCCGTCCATGTGCTGGCGGCGTGGGTCGCCAGGAAGGCGTCGGCCTCGGCGATGGCGGCGGTCACTTGCGCGCCGTCGGCGCCGGCAGCGAGGTTAAGCTTGGTGGCCAGCAGCTGGGCCTGGAGCTTCTTGATGCCGTTGCTGCCGCCGTCGTTGAGGATAGCCACGGCTTGGTCGACAGTGGTGACCCGCACCGAGTCGCGGCCGCCGGGCGCGCCCAGCGTGACCGGCAGGTAGCGGGCCAGGACCTCGCGGTGGTTCTTCCAGTAGCCGATGGTGCGAGTGCAGCCGACATCGCCGCAGCGCACCGTGACGGCCACGGTCCAGGTGTCGCTGGCGGCGGCGCCGGTGTCGTTGGCGCGGATCGAGGCGGTGTTGGGGTAGCTGTACGCGCCGCAGGTCGCGTACGGCCCGACGTTCAGCCGGTAGCTGAAGGTTTTGGGCGCGGCGGCGGCGCAGACCGCGCCGAGGCTGCCGTAGCGGTCGTCGGTCACGGCGACGCATTCGTCGGTTTCGCTGCCCGGCGCGCCGAACACCACTGGCGCGGTGCCGCTGAAGCCGGTCGCGCCGGCGGGGGTCGCGGCGCCGGTGGCGGCGAAGCTGGTGTTGCGCAGCGTGGCGGTGGCGCGGTTCAGGCGCTGGGCGGCGTCGGGCAGGGCGGCGGAGTAGGAGCACTGGAGGCTGCCGCCGGCCGGCACGCTCAGCGCCGGGCAGGAGACGGTCGCCGCGACCGTGCCGTCGATCAGATCGGCGACGCCCGTCAGCTGGGCGGCGCGGGTCGGGTGCGGGTTGGCGATCGTGATCACGCCGGCCACGCCGAAGCCGCTGTCGCGCGGCGCGGCGTCGACCCGCACCGTGTAGTCGACGGGGGCGGAGGCGCCGGTCTCCAAGGTCAGATTGGAGACGCTGCCGGTTTTGTCAACCGTCCAGGCCCAGGCCCGGGCGAAACTGGTCGCCGCCGTCTTGCTGACCGCCAGCTCGTAGCAGGTCACCGTGACGCGGGCGCTGGCCGATTGGCCGGTCTGGCGGATGGTGGCGGTGTTGTCGAGGGTCACGCTGCCGCGGCCGTCGCTGTAGGTCACGCCGGCGCAGTCCAGCGGCCGGGGATAGCTGACCGAGCCGCTGTCGCTGAAGGTCCAGCTCATGCCGTTGCTGTCGTCGACGTTGACCGTCGGGTTGGCGACCGTGGACGGCGCGCCGAAGCGCACGTCGGCGGCGGCCGAGCCCAGCTCCGCGCCGCCGGGAGCGGTCACGGTGGCGGTGTTGACGCGCGCGGCGCCGTCCGCCAAGCTCACGGCGTAGGAGCAGGCCAGCGTCGCGCCGGCGGGCAGGCTGTGCGGGAACGCGACGCCGCAGTCCACCGGGGCGACAGTCCCGTCCGACAGCCGGTCGGCGATCCCGCCGATCACGACCGCGGCGGCGCCGGGGTTGCTGACGGTGATCGTGCCGGACACCGCCCAGCTGTGGTCGCGGGCGGCGCGGCTGACCGTCACCGTGTAGTCGGAGACGGCCGAGTCGCCGCGGAACAGCTCCCAGGCTGCCGGCGCGACGGTCTTGGCGATCGTCCAGTCGTAGGTCCGGGCGTAGCTGGCGCTGGCGGTTTTGCTCACGACCAGCCCGGCGGCCTCCTCGTCGTAGCAAAACGTGAGGTGGCTGATCTGGGCGGTGCCTTCCGATGAGATGTAGGGCGCGATCAGCCAATCATCGCCGAAGGACTCGGGATCGTAGGCGTACAAGTGGGCGTTGGGGCCGCCCTTGACGATCACCGCGTCGATGCCGGTCGTGCTGGCCCAGTTGGCGAACAGCAGGTCCTCGGTGATCGTGAGGGTGATGGTGTGGCCGCCGGGGGCCGGATAGGCGGCGGTGCCGGGCTGGGGAT
This sequence comes from Herpetosiphonaceae bacterium, assembly GCA_036406115.1. Classification (GTDB taxonomy): domain Bacteria; phylum Chloroflexota; class Chloroflexia; order Chloroflexales; family Herpetosiphonaceae; genus DASWWB01. Next base: position 1,914 of record DASWWB010000664.1, on the reverse strand, counting down.
CAGCGATGCGAAATTGGGCGCCGGCGTAGCCGAGATCGGCGCACGACGGATCGCCGGGAACCTCGACGGGCTCGACATGCTCAGCGGCGGCGAAACGGGCGGGCGGGGTCACCAGGGCGAGGGCGAGCAGGACGAAGCAGAGGAGGAATCCGGCGCCTGGCGATAACCTCCGAACGGACATGCTGGGGGCTCCTTTCATCATTGAAACAACCGCATCAGGCACCTCCATTCACAGCCTCCCCAGGATACCAGACCTTATGATCGGCGGCCGTAGATCCATCCCCCGATTGGCGTGAAAACGGGATGACTTAAGTACTAAGTTGACCGCCGCGAACGCGAAGCCGGGGCGCTGGCGGACACGCGGTCCGCCGGCGCCCCGGCCTGGCGGGGGAGATGGGTTAATCAGCGTCCAGGGCTCAGGCGCCGCCCTCCAGCGCCCAGCGCGCCGCCGTGAGCGTGTTGCGGAGCAGCATCATGTTGGTGATCGGCCCGGTGCCGCCCGGAACCGGCGTGATCGCCCCGGCGACCTGGCTGGCGCTCTCCCAATCCACGTCGCCCACGACCTCGCCGCCCTCGCCCACCACATTGATGCCGAAATCCAGCACGACGGCGCCAGGCTTGAGCCATTCGCCGCGGACCAGCCCGGCCTGGCCGACCGCCGCCGCCACAATGTCGGCGTCCTTGAGCAGCGCGCTCAGGTCCGGCGTCCGCGAGTGGCAGATCGACACCGTGGCGTGGCGGGCCAGCAGCAGCATGGCCAGCGGTTTGCCGACCACATTGGAGCGGCCGACGACCACCGCGTGCTTGCCAGCGATCTCGACGCCGTAGCGATCCAGCAGCGCCATGCCGCCGGCGGGCGTGTTGGGGACCAGGGCCGGCATGCCCTGCATCAGCCAGCCGGCGTTGGCCGGATGCAGGCCGTCGACATCTTTGCGCGGATCAAGCGCCTGGGTCGCCTCGGTGGCCGACAGGTGCTTGGGCAGCGGCATCTGGACGATCACGCCGCTGGTCTCGGGCTCGGCGCAGGCGGCGCGGATGGCGGCATTGAGCTGCTCCTGGCCGGTCTCCGCCGGCAGCAGGCGGTGGTCGAAGCCGAAACGCACGCTTTCGCACGAGCGCTTGATCGAGCGGACATACCAGTCGGAGGCCGCGTCGCCGGCGACCTGGATCACGACCAGCCGGGGCGGCCGGCTGCCGGCGGCCAGATCGGCGCCGGCCGCCAGCAGCTCCGCTTTCAGCTCCTTGGCCAGCGCGCGGCCGTCGAGGGTCAGGGGCGCCATGAATCCTCCATCTTAACCGGCCAGCTGGCTATGCACCCTGGCCATGATCGATTGCGTGTCGGCGTCGAGGGTTTCCGTGAGGGCGACGACCCGGGCGCGGGCGGCGCGGACGTACAGGGCGTCCTCCAGGGCGTGGAGATTGATCTCGACGTTCAGCAGGGCGCTGCGCACCGCCGCCTGGGCCAGCAGCGCGGCGACGCCCACATCGCTGACCGCCGCCGAGTTGCCCTTTTCGGCGGCCGGCCCGCAGAGCGGCAGCACGTCGGCGGCGGCGCGGGCGATCTCAAGCGGCACGTCGGTGGCTTTGCGGGTGGCGGCCTGGATGGCGGCCTGGCGGATCGCCACGTCGGCGGGCGTTTCGCGCGGCAGCTTGTAGGCGGCGCTCAGGCGGCGGAAAGCCTCGGCGTCGGCGTCGATCAAATCTTGCAGCTCGTGGCGCAGGGCCTCCGAGCGGTCCATCAGCGCGCGGATCTCATCCTGCACGTCGGCGTATTTTTTCTTGCCCAGCGTCAGCGAGCAGACCATCGTGACCAGGCCGGCGGCCATGGCCCCGGTGGTCGCCGCCACGCTGCCGCCGCCCGGCACCGGCGCGGCGCTGGCAAGCTCATCCATAAATTGCTGAAGGGGCGTCTCA
>DASWWB010000663.1:0-1511 GCA_036406115.1 Herpetosiphonaceae bacterium | reverse complement strand
GCCCTGCTGGCGGCCCAGGCGCTGCCCTGGCTGCCGGCCACGCGCTGGCTCGCCCCGCTGGCGGCTGCCGAGTTCACGCCCGCCGCCACCAGCTACCTGACGCCCCGGGCGCTGCTCGCCGGCTACGCGCCGTGGCTGTGGATCGCTGCCGGCGCCGGCATCCTGTTGGCGCGCCGGCTGTGGAGCTTCGCCGCCCAAATCGTCGCCGCCGGCGGGATCGCGCTCTGGATCGTGGCGGCCAGCCTGGTCTGCCTCGCGCTCGCCAGGCGGCCCGATCCGGCGGAAAGCGCCAATCCGCTGGCAAATCTGTTGATCGATCTGGCGGTGCGGCCGTTTTTCGCCAACGCCGCCGAGGCCGTTTTGATTCTGCCGATGGCGGCGGCGGGGCTGGCGCTGCTGCTCAGCCTGCTGCGGCGCACCGGCAAGCCGCGGCTGGTCTTCCCGGCGGCCTGGGCGGTCGGCGGGCTGCTGGCGCTGCTGCTGAGCGGCACCGAGGCCCGCCACCAAGCCGGCAGGCTGAGCATCGTCTTCACCAGCGCCTACGCGGCCTGGGTGCTGCTGGCGCTGGCCGCCGCCGCGCTGCTGCCGCTGATCCGCGACCGGCTGCTGCGGCCCGAGCGCCGCTTCACCGCCGGCAGCCTGAGCTGGCGGATCGTGGCATGGGGCCTGGCGGCAGGCGCGCTGCTCTATCCGCTGACGGCGGTGCCGGCCAAGATCGGCGACCGTGCCGCCAGCGACGCGCCCCCCGCGCTGGATGGCATGGGCTGGATGGAAACCGCGGCGCTGGGCGAGGCCAAGATCCCGGCGCGGCCCGACGCCCTGGCCATCCGCTGGCTGCGCGCCCAAGTCGGCGGCACGCCGATCATCCTGGAGGCGGCGGGGGCGGCCTACGGCCCGACCGGGCGCATCTCCGCGCTGACCGGCCTGCCGACGCTGATTGGCTGGGAGGAGCATGAGCGGCAGCTGCGCTCCGACACGAAGCCCGCAGCGATCATCAAACACCGCCGCGAGCTGACGGGCAAGCTCTACGCCGGGACTGATCCTGCCGCCGCCCGCCAGGCCCTTGACCTGTACGGCGTCCAGCTGATCTATGTCGGGCCGCAGGAGCGGGCGCTCTACGGCGGCGACGGCGGGGCCGCGCTGTTCGATCAGCTGGCGGCGGGCGGCGGCTGGACGCTGGCCTACGATCGCGAGGGCGTCCGGATCTACGCCCGGGACGGCCTGGCGCCGATCCCCGCCGCCCTGCCGAAAGACCGGCCGCTCGGCACCCCGCCCGCCGACCCGCTGCGCCGGATCACGCTGCCCGAGCGGCTGACGCCGGCGATCGCCGCCGAAAAAGTCGGCGACTGGCCCTGGCTGGCGGCCCATCCGGTCGTAGCGGCGGCGCTCTGGTGGTTGCTGTTGACGGCGCTGGGGCTGCTGGCCTGGCCGATCGCCGCGCTGGCCCTGCGCTCGCACGGCGCCGGCGCCTGGGCGCTGAGCCGCATCGTGGGCTGGCTACTGCTCGGCTG
>DASWWB010000662.1:0-7503 GCA_036406115.1 Herpetosiphonaceae bacterium | reverse complement strand
ATCGGAGCGAACGACAACGGCGGCGGCCCGATCACCCTGGCGGACGCCGGCACGCACGCGGCGCTGCTCCAGCCGGGGCGCGGCCTGCTGTTCTTCGACTTCGAGCAGCTGCGGTTCGACGGCGGGATGAATCTGCCGCAGGCGACGGGCGAAGCGGCGCTCTCGGCGAACCGGCGGCTGCTCTACGTGCTGGAGAGCCGCAGCGGCGCGCCGTTCCTGACCGAGATCGATCTGCGGCAGCGCCAGGCGGGGCGCAGCGTCGAGCTTGGCGCGGGCCAGCAGCTTGAGCCCGTGGCCGGCGCGCTGAAGGTCGTCGCGGCCAAAGAGCGGGTGGCGATCGGCTTCTGGCGGCTGGGCGCGGCGCCAGGCGATCCCAGCGGCGCGCCCACGCCGCTCGAAACCCAGCTGCGGCTCTACGACCCCGCGACATGGACCGAGACCGAGCGCCAAACCATCACGCAGATGCTCGCGCCCGGCACCTTGGCCGTCAGCGGCGACGGGGCGGCGCTGCGCATGGTCCTCCAGGATGCCGGCCTCCAGCAGCCGCTGCTCGCCAGCTACGCCCTCGACGGCTCGCGGCAGCTCGACTCCCAGCCGCTCGACCTCAATCGCGACATCGCCGCGCTGCTGCTCGGACCGGCGGCGCCGCACGGGCAGCAGCCAGCCGCCCAGCAGCCAGAACCCAATCCCAGCGCCCTGCCCAGCCATATGGCGCCCCTGAGCGACACGGCGGGCAGCGCCGAGCCGCTGGCAGCGGTGCTCCAATCCTCCGGCAGCGGCCAGGGCGAGCTGCGGCTGATCGGCGGCCAGGGCGAACAGACCACCGTGATCACCAATGTCCAGGCGGCGATCGAGCGGCCAGGCAGGCAGCCGGCGGCGATTGTCAACGCCGACGACGCCAGTCTGTGGCTGGTCGCCGAGGAGCGCGTGCCGCTGCTGGTCGCCCCCGGCTGCGCGCCCCACGCGCCGCTGCTCGCGCCCGACGGCAGGACGATCATCTTCAAGACGATGCAGGACCCGTTTCCCGAGGATGCATACCCGGCGACCTTCCAGCTCGTGAGCGCCGATCTCCAAACCGGCGCCGCCAAGCGCCTGACCGACGCCGACGCCGCGCCCGAGCTGATCAGCCGCGATCCCGTCGCCTGGATCGGCGACACGATCTATTTCCAGCCGGCGGTGTACTCATCCGGCTCGCGCGAAACCTGGCAGCTGGATCTCGGCGCTGCCGAGCCGGCGCCGACCCGGGCGATCACCGGGCTGATCGTGTTCGACGATCAGGCTCAGTTCGCCCCGGCCAGCGCGCGGATGGCCTACGCCTGGCCGGATGTCTCCGCGCAAGGCGTGATGGGCACGCTGCTGATTCTGCGCGATCTGGCGGGGGGCGACGACACCGTGCTGCCGGATCGCCTTGAGGGCGGCGACAGTTTCGCCCTCGCGCCCGACGGCCGCCACGTCGCCTATCTGCTGGAGGATGCGGCCGGCGTGACCGAGGTGGCGCTCCAGCGCCTGCCGGAACAGGGCGCCCCCGGCGAGCGGCAGATCATCGGCAGGGGCTTCTGGCCGCAGACCCGGCAAATGTTCTGGTCCGCCGACAGCCAGTTCCTGCTGATGCCGATCGCCGGCGCGGGGCTGCAAAACGGCGACGCCGCCGAGCTGCTGATCTGGCGGGCGAGCGACGGCGGGCTTGACAGGACCGTCAGGCTGCCGGCGGGCTGGTTCCTGCTCAGCCGGATGTCGGCCGGCCACCGCTCGCCGGTGCAGATCGACGGCGAGCGGCTGGTGGCGCTGGCCACGGATCAGCGGCAGGTGTATCTGATCGATGTCGAGTGGGCGGCGCCGGACCGGATCGGCTACCTGCCGCTGCCGCCCTCGGCCAATCGGCTATTGTGGACGCGCTGAGGCTCAGGCTGCGGCGCCGGATCGCCGGGGGGCGGCGCGCTGGGCGTCGAGGAAGCTCCGCAGCGCCCGCACGAACTTGAGCGGCTCCTCGATCGGCGGGCAGTGGCCGCTGCGCTCGAATTTGACCAGCTCGGCCCGGGGCAAGCGCTCCAGCAAATACTCGCCGACCGCGCCGGGATAGAGCCAGCTTTTGGCGCCGTAGCACAGCAGCACCGGCAGATCCAGCCCCGGCAGCAGATCGCGGTAGTCGAGATCGGCCATGTCGCGGGCCAGGGTCAGCAGCGTGTCAGGCTTGGCGCGCACGCGGTAGGGCGCGACCAGCCAGCTGGCGAAGCGCAGCAGGCGGCGCCGGGGATGGACGATGCCCATCGAGAAGCGCCGGATGAGGCGCCGGGTCTGGGTGGCGAACAGCTCGTTGAAATTGGCGATGTGATCGTCGGTGTAGGCGCCGAACAGGCCCAGCGCCCACTCGCCGTCGGTGCGCAGGCGCGGCGTCTGGTCGACGAAGGCGACGCCGCCCAGGTGCGCGTGGCCGAACCGGCGCAGGTACTCGAAGGTCGCCAGGCCGCCCATCGAGTGGCCGACCAGCGTCGGCCGCTCCAGGCCGAGGTGAGCGAGCAGGCCATGGATGTCGGCGGCCATGCGGGCGATGCTCTGCTCGCCGCGGGCCGGCGTCCTGCCGTGACCGCGCAGGTCGATCGCCACGCAGCGGTAGCGGCCGCGCAGCGCCAGCATCACGCCGCCCCAGTGCAGCCCGCCGCTGGTCCAGCCATGGATGAAGACGACCGGCGGCTTGGCTCCGCCCGTGTCGTGATAGGCGATCGGCGTCCCGTCGTCGGCGATGAAGCGTGGCATGGCGGCCTCCTGATCAATGCGGTGCTGCCTCACGTCTTACCACCGATGACGCGGGATGTCAATTCGGGGGCGAGGGGCCAGGGATCAGGGGTCAGGCCGGACGGCAGGATAGCGGGCGCCGCCAAGAACCTGCTTGAGACTTTTGGCCGTCCCTGGCCTCTGACCCCTGACCCCTGAATCCGGCTGGCACGCTTACTGCTTTGATCCGCCGCAGGACAATCAACCGCGATGCAGCGCAAAGGAGGATCGCCATGGGGCAGAATGACGAGCAAAAGCGGCGCAGCGAGCCGAACGATATCGAGCCGACCGGCTCGCCGACCCCCGACGGCCGGCGGATTCGCGGCGAGGGGCTGGCGCACGAGCAGGACTACATCGAGGAGCGCCTGACCTACGGCAGCTCGACCAACGAGTACGCCGACGCCGCCGAGCAGCTCAAGCGCGACAGCGAGGAGATCGACCGGCTGACGCGGGAGCGCGGCGGCAACGGCTGATCCCTGCGCATCGAAACGGCCCCGTCGCCTGAGCGACGGGGCCGTTTGCGTGGGCGGCTAGTCGGCGGCCGGCGTCAGCGGGACGGCGGCGCCAGATTCGCGGCGCGGCGCGGCGTCGGCCGGGCGGCGATAGACCAGCTTGAACAGCGGCGAGGTCATCAGGGTGGTGACAATCGCCATGATCACCATGATCGTGAAGAAGGTCTGGGTGATGAGGCCCTTCTCGTAGCCGATGTTGAGGATGATCAGCTCCATCAGGCCGCGGGCGTTCATCAGCGTGCCGATCGTCGCCGAGTCGCGCCAGGTCTCGCCGGCGGCGCGGGCGGCCAGGGCGCAGGCCAGGCCCTTGCCGGCGACCGCCAGCAGCACGATCACCACCGTGATCACCGCCAGCGACACGCTGTTGACCAGGCCGACCTGGGTGTTGAGGCCCGAGTAGACGAAAAACGTGGGGACCAGGAACGAGGTGGCGAGGTATTCGACGCGCTCGCGCAGATGCTCGGCGAAGGCGCCGCGCGGCATCACGGTGCCGGCGATGAAGCCGCCGAAGATCGCGTAGATGCCGATCGCGTCGGTGAACCAGGCGCAGAACATCACCAGCGCCATGACCAGGCCGGTGGTTTGCAGCGTCAGGCCGCCGTCGCGCGCCATGCGCCGCTCGAAAAAGCGCTTGAGCAGCGGCCGGCCGACGAAGATCATAAACAGGACATAGGCCAGGCCGCCGCCGATCGCCAGCAGCGCGATCGAGGCGTTGCTCTGGAAACTCGCCAGCACCAGCGCCAGCAGGCACCAGGCGGCCGCGTCGTCGATCGAGCCGGCGGCCAGCGCCAGCGTGCCCAGCCGGGTCTTGGCGATGCCGCGCTCGTAGAGCATGCGGGCCAGCATCGGGAAGGCCGTGATCGACATCGAGGCGCCGGTGTAGACCGCCGCCTGCCACGGCTTGATGGTCGCGGTGAACAGCGTGCCGTTGCCGAACAGCGCCAGCGCGGCCACCGCGCCCAGGATGAACGGCGCGACGATGCCGGCGCCCGAGACCAGGCCCGCGCTCTTGAGCCGGCCGCGAATCAGATCGGTGTTGAACTCCAGGCCGATCAAAAACATGTAGACGACAATCCCAAGCTGGCTGATGGCGAAGATGATGGACATCGAGGGGTTGGGGATGCTCGCGCCGCCCGCAAGCGCCAGCTTGGCGCTGGGGAACAGCCACTGCTGCCCGGCCGGCCAGATCAGGCCCAGCAGCGACGGGCCGAGCAGCACGCCGGCGACCATCTCGCAGACGACCTGGGTCTGGCCGAAAAATCGCTCGCCCAGCACGCTGACCGCCCGGCACGCGCCAAGAATAACCGCCATTTGTAAAAAAAGCTTTAATGCAAGCTCGAAATTGGACATCGGCTCCTCCTCGCGGGTATCGATGGGAAATCGGCGACGCGGGCATCATAGCAATGTCTTAATCTGAAAAGAAGATGGATGAGCTTGCGGCTGGCTGAGAGTTGCGTGGCGGGGCAATGAAGGGCTGGCGCCGGGGGAAAGGCGCCAGCCCGGGCGCGGCTACTGCTCGCGCCAGTCGGTCAGGCCGTCGAGGATGGTCCGCTCTTCGGCGGTGAGCTCCAGCTCCGCCGAGCCCAGCGTGTCCTCCAGCTGCTCGACGCTGGTGGCGCCGATGATCGCCGAGGTGATCGCCGGAGCGCCGGCGGCCCAGGCCACCGCGACGCGCGGAATGGTGCTGTTGCGGGCCTGGGCGATCTCCTCCATCTTATCGACCAGATTCCACAGCGGCTCGCCCAGCCGCTTGTCGTTGCGGCCGCGCTCGGCCACCCGCGTGCCCTCGGGGATCGGCTGGTTGCGGCGGAATTTGCCGGTCAGCAGGCCGCCGCCCAACGGGCTGTAGACAATCACGCCCACGCCGTACTTGAGGCAGACCGCCTGCAGCTCGCGCTCGAACTCCGAGCGATTCAGCAGGCTGTAGTGGGGCTGGAGCGAGTCGTAGCGGGCCAGGCCGAGCTTGTCGCTGGTCCAGAGCGCCTCGGTCAGCTGCCAGGCCTTGTAGTTCGAGCAGCCGACGTAGCGCACCTTGCCGGAGCTGACCAGATCGTCGAGGGCGCGCAGGGTTTCCTCGATCGGGGTGTCGTCGTCGGGGAAATGGGTCTGGTAGAGATCGATATAGTCGGTCTGCAAGCGGCGCAGGCTCGCGTCCACCGCGTCCATGATGTGGCCGCGCGACAGGCCTTGGTCGTTGGGGCCGTCGCCCATCTGGCCGCGGACCTTGGTCGCCAGGACGACCTTGGCGCGGCGGCCGGGGTCGGCGGCGAACCAACGGCCCATGATCTCCTCGGTTTTGCCGGCGTAGGAGCGGGGATCCCAGCGCGAGTAGACATCGGCGGTGTCGAAGAAGTTGACGCCGCGCTCCAGCGCCAGCGACATGATCCGGTGCGACTCCTCCTCCTCGACGCTCCAACCGAATGTCATCGTGCCGAGGCACAGCTCCGAAACCTTGAGGCCCGTGCGGCCCAGCTTGCGATAGCGCATCGAACATTCCCTCCACGCACATTATCCGGAATCATTGTAGCACGGGGCGGGGCGCCGGCGCCGGCGGCGGACCAGGACTCGCAAGCGCATGTGAAATGCTCGGGCAGGTTCATCCGTCTTTAAGTGCACAGCCCGTTGTCCCGCTTGATCCGAAGCGCAGATGACGTCGCCAATTCGCGCGGCATGCTGCGGCTGATCGCACAACCAAGGAGCAGTATGAACTCTCTAGCTAAAACCGGCCTTATCGTCCTCATCATGATTTCCGCCCTGTTCGCCCCGCAGCGCCCGGCCGCCGGCGCGATCGGCGACGCGGCGGCGGCGGCTGGCATGGCGCCCGCGTCTGTCACCCTCAGCTTGAGCGAGGCGACGGTTCGTCCCGGCGAGTCGCTGACGCTCTCCGCCAGCTATGTCAACCTGGGCCTGGTCAACACCTATCTCACCGTCACGCCGTCGTCCGCCGTGCGGTTCACGCCAGACGTGCCGTCGCCCTGCCGCTACGACGTGCATCCCGACAGCTGCAAAACCTTCCCGCTCCAGGCCCTGATCACGGGCACGGTGACGTTCCAGGCGCGAGCCAATGGCGAGACCTTTGACGATGACTGCCAATGCTTCCGCTTCGTCAACGTCAACAGCCCGCCCGTGACGCTGACGATCAGCGGACCGCCCAATTTCCCGCCGCCGCCCCGCGCCTATCTGCCCATGATGGTGGATAATTCCAGCGGGAGCGCGCTGGCGGGACGCATGATTTTCACCTCAAGCCGCGACACGGCCTATGAGATCCACAGCATGGGGGCCGACGGCTCGAATATCCGGCGGCTCACGAACAACGACTACCACGACAGCGAGGGGGATATTTCGCCCGACGGGACCAAGATCGTCTTCCAGGCCCGCTACGAGGGCGACGCGCTGTATGTGATGAATATCGACGGCACCAATCAGCGCCGGCTCAGCGCCCCTGGCACAAGCGTGTGGGACCAGGAGCCCGCCTGGTCGCCGGACGGGAGCAAGATCGCCTTCACCTCCACGCGCGACGGCAACGCCGAGATCTATGTGATGAACGCCGACGGCTCCGGGGCGCGGCGGCTGACCACCACGGCCCGGGAAAGCTACGACAGCGCGCCCGCCTGGTCGCCGGACGGGAGCAAGATCGCCTTCACCTCCACGCGCGACTCCGGGGACCCGCCGTCGATCTATCTGATGAACAGCGACGGCACCGATCAGCGCCGCCTGACCAACGGCGCGGACCGGTGGCCCGTCTGGTCACCCGACGGCCAGCAGATCGCGTTCATCTCCTTTGAGAACTACAAAGGATCGGTCTATCGCATCCGCAGCGACGGCACCCAGCGCACCAGGGTGACGACCGGCCACGACGTGTACGACAAAGCGGTCTGGTCGCCCGCCGGGGACATGCTGGCGTTCACCTCCACCGGCCCGCACGCGCTCAGCGCCATCCACGTCGTCAATCTCGACGGCAGCGGCCTGCGCACGGTGGTCCAGCGCGACGCCCAAAACGCCATCAACGACTGGGCGCCCTAGCCCGGCCGTGCGCGAGGCGGAGCGTGCCGCCGACACGACAGCGGGGGCAGCTTTCGAGCTGCCCCCGCTGCCGTGTTCGTATCGATTGATCAGGCGCGGCCGAGGGCGGGGAAGGGCTCGTCGTCGGCGCGGGGCGGGCCTGCCGGGGCGGGGGCGCTGGGCAGGGAGTCGCGCAGGCGGCCGAGGAGCGACTTGG
>DASWWB010000661.1:0-5682 GCA_036406115.1 Herpetosiphonaceae bacterium | reverse complement strand
CGTTTTTTGTCACCCCGAGCAGGATGCTGATCCGCCCCGGCCGCTTGCGCGCCAGCGCCGCGCTGTGATCTCGCATGATTCTCCCCTCCAGCTTCCCAAATGGTGTGCGTCGCACCGAGCAGATCCGGGGCCGGCGACCGGCCCGGGTGGTACTTCGGTCCCGATCGGCGCCCGGCCCCCGTATCAATCGGCGCCGTGGGGCGATTTAGAGCATGCCACCGGGTGGTGGCGGCGAGACAGGCTCATCACTCCGTCGCATTTTTTAGGTCCCGCCGATGTCTTGCCGGCTTTCGGCACGTTATTTTCACAAGGAGCGGACCTATGACTTTGCGTTTGCGGCTCGGCACGTTCGGCCTGTGCGCCTCCCTGGCGCTGAGCGCCTGCGGCTCCCCCGACACCCCGCCCGTGACTCCGACCGGCGGCACCGGCAGCCCGCCCGGCCAGCCCGGCACCCCCACCGCCACGATGATCCCGACGGCGAGCACCACGCCGACCATCGCCACCGTCACCACGACCCCGGTCACCGCGACCGTCACCGCCACCCCGCCGATCACCGTCACCGCGACGGCCACCGCCACCCCGCCGATCAGCGCGACCGTCACCGCGACGGCGACGGCGCTGCCGGGCACTGCGACCGTGCTGCCGGGCACTGCGACCGTGCTGCCCGAGGAGGGCGGCAAGGTCGGCATCTGCCACCGCACCGGCTCGGAGAAGAACCCCTACAACTACATCTCGGTCTCCCAGTCGGCGGTTCCGGCCCACGAGGGCCACGGCGACATCATCGGCGTGGCGTCCGAGGCCGCCTGCCCGGCGACCGCGCCGGCCGACGGCAAGGGCAAGCCCGCCGACGCCGGCAAGCCGACCAAGCCGGCGCCCGCCAAGCCGGCGCCGAAGCCCCAGGCCAAGCCCAAGCCGCAGCCTGCCAAGCCGGCGCCCGCCAAGCCGCAGCCGCCCAAGAACAACGGCGGCAACGGCAAAGGCAAGAAATAGTCATCGTTGGGAAACGCAGCGCCGGGCCGCCTGGGCAGATGCTCGGGCGGCCCGGCGCTTTTTGGGGCGGGATCGATGGTGGATGCGGCGCTAGGGCGCGGGCTCGCTGATCCGCACCAGCAGCAGCGTGACATCATCCGCCAGCTCGCGGCCTTCGCTGTAGCGGGCGAGGGTTTCGAGCAGGCTCTTGGCGACGCTGTGGGCGTCGGCGCTGGGGGGCAGATCGTCGATCGCCTGTTCGACGCCCTCGAAGCCCAGCATCTCGCCGGCCTCGTTCTGGGCCTCGATCAGGCCGTCGGTGCAGAGCATGACCAGGTCGCCCGGCTCCAGGGTGACGGTCAGCGGCAGGTAGGAGGGGGACTCGAAGGCGGTGCCGAGCGGCAGGCCCTCGACCCAGAGCCACTCGTCGGCGCCCTTGGCGCGGCGCAGCAGGGGCGGGATCGCGCCGGCGTTGGCGGCGTGGAGCTTGTAGCGGCCGTGTTTGAGCGGGGTGAAGCGCAGCGTGCAGAGGGCGACGTTCTGGCGGTTCTGGCGGGTGTAGTTGGCGATCAGGCGGTGGACGCGGCTGAGGAGCGTGGCGGGCGGGTCGCCGTCGCCGGCGATCGTGGTGAGGATCGTGCTGGCGACCGCCATCAGCAGCGCCGCGCCCATCCCTTTGCCCGAGACATCGCCGATCGCCACCGTCAGGCCGCCGTCCGCGAGCTGCTGGAACGAGTAGAAATCGCCGCCGACCTCGCGGGCCGGGATGCTGAGCGCCGCGACCTCCAGCGTGCCATGGCGCAGCTCGTTTTGCGGCAGCAGGCTTTGCTGGATGCGGCGGGCCAGCGCCAGCTCGTGGTTGAGCCGGGCCTGGAAGGCGGTCTGGTCCAGCAGGCGGGCGTGCTCGACGGCGCCGGCGACCCGGTCGGCCAGCGCCTCTAGGGCTTTGATCGTGGCCGGATCGTAGTACTCGCCGCTGAGGCGCCGGCCGAAGGCGAACAAGCCGACCGGCTCGCCGCCGACGACCAGGATGTAGGCCAGCTGGTAGCCCTCCTCGATCAGGCCGAGCGGCCAATCGCCGTCGTCCTCCGGCTCCCAATCCTGGAGCACCAGCGGATCGTCGAGCGGCCAGTCGCTCGGAATGTGGAGATGGGACTCGTGGTCGCTGTCCTCGAACTCGTGGGGGGCGAAGCATTCGCCGTCCCAGACCAGCACCTTGGCCTTTTCGATCCGCAGCTCCGCGGGGACGCGCTCGGTGAGATAGGGCAGCAGCTGGGACCATCCCGCCACCTCGCGCAGCTCGCGGGTCACGCCGTCGATGCGATCGATCGTCTCGCGCGACTTGAGCGGCGGGAATTTGGCCGGCAGCTCCGGCGCCGCCACCTGGAAAATCTGCTCGGGGCGCAAAATCTCTTGCAGGAAGCGCTCGCCCAGGTCGCGCAGCTCGACGCCTGGCGGCAGGTCGGGGCTGGCGAGTTCGCCGGTGGAGCGGGAGAGGAGGATCTGGCCGCCGTGGCCGAGGGCGAGGATGCGGGCGGTGCGGTAGACGGTGGGGCCGTAGTAGTCGCCGCTGCGCCACTCGGCGCCGCCGCTGTTGAGGGCCATGCTGACCCGCAGCGGGCCGATTTCGCCCCAGTCCTCGGCCAGCAGCGCGCGCTGGGCGGCGATGGCGGCGGCGACGGCCTGGCCGGCTTCGTTGAAGGCGGCGTAGCACGAGTCGCCCAGTGTCTTGAAGATCAGCCCGCCATGCTCCTGGATGATCCGGTGGACCAAATCATCGTGGACTGCCAGGGCCAGGTGCATGGCCTTCGGATTGTGTTCCCACAGCTTCGCCACACCTGCGATGTCGGTGAAGAGAAACGTAATCGTCTCCGTTGGGGCCATTGGATCAACCTCAGAAGGGCCTGTCGCGTCTCGCAGGCCTGGACCCCAATGATAGCACGTCCTGCGACCTCCGGCGTACGGCCGAGACCCGATCCGCCCCCGGCCGCAGGGCGGAGGGAGGATGATTCAGGGGCCAGGGATCAGGGGCCGGGCCGAACGTCGGCATGGCGGGCGCCTCCCTTGGCTGCACGCGAATCAGGGCGGCGCTCGCTTCCCTGAGATCCGGCCTGACCCCTGATCCCTGATCCACGTTTCCCTGCCCCTTGAGCGATCGCCGCGTCTGTGAGATGATGCGCCATCCGCGTCCCGCGCCTGGTTGGAGAGACCGATGAAGCATCCCCGCCCGCTCCGATTCCTGTTCGCCCCCGTCCTGTCCGGGGTTCTGTCGCTCTGGCCGCCGGCCGCCCGCCCGGCCGCTGCTTGCTCGCCACCCGCAGTCACGTCCTGGTTCTCCGAAACGCTGTCCGCCGGTTCGTCCGCGCTGCCGTCCGGCGTGCTGTTGCGCAGCGAGTCGCCGTGGACCTTGGTTTTGACCAACACCACCGCTGTTCCGCTGTATGTGATCGGTTCCGACGAACGGGGCAGCTACCCGCCGCTCGACGTGCCGCTGCCCGCCGGACGGGGCGCGATCTTTCGCCTGCAAGGCGGCCAGGCCCACGAGTGGTCGTGGCGGGGCGACCTGCCGGAGAGCGGCGCGCCGGTGATGGAGTGGCTGCAGGAGCCGGATTACCGCCGGACCGATGCGTTGGAGATCAAGCTTGGGGACGATCAACTCTACACCGACTCCTATGACATTCTGGCCGAATTCCCTTCGGCCAACCGCATCGGTGACAACCGGCCCTCCGATGCGGCCCTGCCGGCGCCGCGCCCTGTCGCGCTCACGCTGGTCTACGGCGGGCAATCCTTGACCGTGCCGCTCACCGTCTCGTACAGGCTCAACCCGAGCTACCGGGCCGATAGCGTGGCGGTGCAAGAAGGGTTTTCCGGCTGCAAAGGGAGCGCCATGCTGTCGATATTAATCATCGGCGGCGGTCTCGTTGTCTTTCTCGTTGTGCTGTGGGCGCTGGTGACGGTGGTGCGTTGGGTGGCAAGCGCGCCTGAGGAACGGCAATGAGCCTGAATGCGCTTTTCCGTCAGGTGGCCCGCTCGATCCGCCGGCTGCTGACGCCCTATCCGCGCAAGCTCACGGCAGGGCCTGACGAGGCGCGGGCGACGGCGGCGCTGCTGGGCCGCCCGCTGATCCACGAGGCGCTGCTGCTCGGCTTTTGCGCGCTGATGGCGGCGCGGCTGCTGCGGGTCAAGCGGCGCGAGGGCGCGCGGCTGGCGGCGCTGGCCTACGCGGCGCCGGCGCTGCCCTATCTGCCCCTGATCGCCTACGGCTGCGCCAGGGCCGGCGACCCCGCCGCCGAGCGCTGGCAGCGGGCGCGGCTGCTCTATCCTTTCGTCCTGATCAACTTGGTCTTCCAGGCGACGAAGCCGGCGGTCGAGATGCTCGGGCGCCAGCCCTGCGACCAGCTGCTGCTCAAGGCCGATCGCCTGCTGCTTGGCGGCGACCTGGGCCTGCTGCTGGACCGCCACTGCCCCTGGGCCTATCATCCCGTTCTGGCCGAGTATTTCTCGCTCAACTACAGCCTGTTCTTCATCTGCCTGACCACCAGCGTGCTGGATGCCAACCGCCGGCCGCTCGTCGTCCAGATCTCTTTTTCCCGGGGCTTGTGGAGCCTGTACGCCTTCGGGCTGCTGGGCTACACGCTGGTGCCGGCCAAGGGGCCGTGGACGATTTTCGGCGACCAATACCGCAATCAGATCCGCGGCTGGTTCTGGACGCCGCTCAACGCAGCGGTCGTGGCGCGCGGCACGGCGGTCTTCGATGTGTTCCCGAGCCTGCATCTGGCGGTGCCGGCTTTTTTGTTGGGCTGGCAGCGGCGCTTCGCCCCGCGCTGGTTCCGGATCTGGCTGGCGCCGATGCTCTTGACCTGGGTCAGCACGATCTACCTGCGCTATCACTATGTTGTCGATCTGCTGGCCGGCGGCGCCCTGGCGCGGGCGATGCTGCGCCTGGCCCGCCGCCAGCCCGGCCTCGCCCAGGAGCGGCCCGGCCGATCCCGCTAGCCGCCCGGCGCTTGTGGCCGCCCGCTTGCTAGATTGGGACACGGGCCGCTTGGCGGCTCAGCCAGCCGGATCGGAGTATGATTTCCCGACGAACTTGCCATAAAATGAGAGGTGTGCGATGCGCCGGATCGTTGGCCTGATGCTGATCGCCCTGACCCTGCTCGCCCCGGGAGCCGGGAGCGCCCGGGGGGCCGCCGCGCCGGCGCTGCCGTTTGACACGACTCTCGCCGGCCTGGCGATTTTCCCCGAGACCGGCCACAGCCTGCGCGGCGGCCTGGCCGCTTTCTGGCGCGGCAGCGGCGGCCTGCCAGTCTTCGGCCTGCCGATCGGCGCCGAGCAGGCGCGGGGCCGCGACCGCAGCCAGCTGTTCGAGCGCTCCCGCATCGAGCTGCACCCCGCCAATCCCGCGCCCTTCGATGTTCAGCTCGGCCTGCTCGGCGCCGAATCCCTGCGGCGCCAGGGCCGCGATTGGCGCGCCGAAAGCCGCGGCGAGCAGCCCGCCGGGCCGTGCGCCGCCTTCGAGACCGGCCGCGAGGTCTGCGGGCCGTTTCTCGACTACTGGGAAAGCCACGGCCTTGATTTCGGCCAGCCCGGCGTGAGCTTTGCCGAGGCGCTGGCCCTGTTCGGCCTGCCGCTGACCGCGCCGCGCCTGGAGACCAATCGCTCCGGCGACCGGGTGCTGACCCAGTGGTTCGAGCGCGCCCGCTTCGAGCTGCA
>DASWWB010000660.1:0-7554 GCA_036406115.1 Herpetosiphonaceae bacterium | reverse complement strand
AGCCCCGGCGCCGCTGCAAGCGAACTGCGGCGGGCCGGTTATAATACGTTAACGATCTCGATTCATCGTGGAAGGGCGCCCTATGCTGCAGCGGATTCGCCGCCGGCTGATTCTTAATGGCTCCAATGTGATGATGTTGGCGACCTACGCGGTGCTCGCCGCCACCTTCGCCGATCTCATCCGCTACCAGCCGCTCCGCTCCGATCCGTTCCAGTTCGGCGCGAGCCTGCTGCTGATGTGCGGCGTCACGCTCTTTTATTTCTTCTGGCCCGCCGAGCCGACCGCCCGCATCCCCGACCCCTACCACAGCTGGCTCCAGGTCGGCATCGGCACCTTGCTGGCGATGGCGCTGATGGTGGTCAGCCGCCAGCCGGTCATCTACATTGTCCTGATGATCACCGCCCAGGCTTTTATGACGCTGCCGCTGCCCCGCGCCCTGCCGTTCGGCATCGTCCTCGGCGGCCTGACCCTGGCGATGCTGATCCTGCTGGGCGCCCTGATCGACGCCAATCTCATCCAGACAATCATCGTCGGCATGATTTTCTCAGCAGCCTGCGGCAGCGCCGTGAAGGGCTACGCCCGCCAGACCGAGCGGGCCGAGGCGCTGCTGCGCGAGCTGCAAGCCACCCACGCCGCCCTCGCCGAGGAGCGCGAGAAATCCGAGCGGCTGCTGCTCAACATTCTGCCTGAGACGGTCGCCACCAGGCTCAAGGAAGCCCCCCACCTGATCGCCGATAATTTCGCCGAAGCCAGCGTGCTGTTCGCCGATATCGTCGATTTCACGCCCATGGCCGAGGGCCGCGCCCCCGAGGAGGTCGTCTCGCTGCTCAATGTGGTCTTTTCGCTGTTCGATCGGCTGGTCGAGGAGCGGGGGCTTGAGAAGATCAAGACGATCGGCGACTCGTATATGGTCGCCGCCGGCCTGCCGACGCCGCGGCCCGATCACGCCGCCGCCATCGCCGACCTAGCCCTGGCCATGCAGCGGGCGATCGGCGAGCAGGACGGCCTCGGCGGCGCGCGGCTGCTGATGCGCATCGGCATCAACAGCGGCCAGGTGGTGGCCGGCGTGATCGGCACCAAAAAGTTCATCTACGACCTGTGGGGCGACGCTGTCAACACCGCCGCCCGCATGGAGTCCCACGGCCTGCCCGGCGCCATCCAAGTCACCGGCGCCGTCTACGAGCATCTGCGCGATGAGTTCGTCTTCGAGCCGCGCGGCATGATCGAGGTCAAGGGCAAAGGCGAGGTCATGGCCTACCTGCTGACCGGGCGCCGGGAGCTTGTCGGGCGGCTCCCGGCCTGAGCCAGGCGCCGCCGCAGCTCGCCCGCTAGGCGGCTTTGCGCACGCAGAACAGATCCACCGCGTGGCTGCTGCGCTCGTGGCTCACCGGCTGCCCGAAGACCTGCTCCAGCTCGGCCCGCCACTCCTCGCGCCGCACCCAGTGGTGAATCTCCGGCCCGAAAATCAGCAGGCTTTGCAGATCGACGGTGTGCTCGAACAGGCAGCAGACGCCGCCGGGCTTGAGCAGGCGCCTGGCCTCGGCGAACAGCTCGGCCCGGGGCGCGCCGGCCGGCACCTCGTGCAGCCCCATTCCCATCACCACCAGGTCGCAGCTAGCGTCCGGCAGCGCCGTCGCGCCGTTTTGGGCGCTCATCGGCCGGATGCGCGGCTCGGCCGCCGGCACTTGCTCCAGCCGCCGCAGCAGCGCCAGCGCCCCCTCGGTCTCGAAGCGCCGCCCGTCCCAGATGTCGATCGCCTTGATCTGGGCGGCAGGGAGCAGATCGGCCAGCAGGTAGCTGACGCGATAGGTGCCGATATGCAAATCGGCCACCCGCAGCCGCTCCGGCGACCCCTCCTCCAGCCCGCCCATCCGCAGCAGCTGGCGCACATAGGCCCGCGCCGGCGGCCCGTAGATGCGGTTGAGGCCAATCAGCGCGTTGAGCAGCAGCCCGAGCGCCAGCAGCGCCAGCCCGAGCCCGAGATAGGCCAGCCACGCCTGGCCGAGCGCCAGCCCGGCGCCGAATGCCAGCGCGCACGCCAGCCCGACGGCGCCGATCGCGCCGAGCACGGTGGTTCGGTTCGCAAACAGCACCCAGCCGATATGCCACCAGCGGGTCGGCCGGGTATTCGGATCGGTTTTCGGATAATCCCGCAGCATCGCCAGGTTCGCCATCGCCTGCCTCCTTGGAACATCAGATTTTGTGAACATGTTCACTTTATCTGTTTCCGGCGGGAATGTCAAGCGCCCGCTGAGCCAATCCGTCTAAAAGATTGGCCCAGCGGGCGCTTGGGGTTGGCTGGCGGGCGCCTAGAGTTCGATGCGCTGGCCAGAGGAGGCGGACTCCAGCGCCGCCTCCATCACGCGCTGGACGCGAAGGCCATCGTGCCAGGTGGCGAGGGCCGGGACCGACTCGCCGCCGATCGCCGCGGCCAAGGCCCTGGCGGTCGCCACGTGGGCGGCGAACCAGGGATCGGAGCCGCCGATATTGGGATCGGCGACCAGGCCGACATCGAGGGTTTCGCGCGCGCCCTCGGGGCCGATGCGGATGAGCGGGCCGACGCGCCAGCCGCCGAGGGCCGGCTCGTAGTTGGCGATCGTGCGCAGCGTCGAGCGGGCGCCGACCGCCTGCCAGCGCGTGCGGATGCCGGGCTCGTGGCCGGGGCCGACGCTGATCACGCCGCTGCCGCCGTCCTCGAAGGTCACCAGCACGTTGGCCTGGGTGTTGGGGCTGTTATCCTCCTCGTCGCAGCAGCTCTGGACCGTGCGGATCTGCTTGCCCAGCAGCCACATGGTGAGATCGAGCAAGTGCGAGCCCATCTCGCCCAGCGCGCCCAGGCTTTGCGAGCTGGCCTCCATCCAGTTGCGGTCGTCGCGGGGCAGGGCGCTGGCCGATTGATGGAGGACCTGATGGATCCGGCCCAGCGCGCCGGCGCGAATCTCGGAGTGGAGGCGGGCGAACGGCGTGAGGAAGCGGCTGGGGAAATTCAGCGCCGCGACCCGGTCCGGGCGAGCCTCGGCGGCGCGGACCATGGCCTCGGCCTCGGCGACCGTGCGGGCCAGCGGCTTTTCGCAGAGCACGTGCTTGCCTGCCTCGATGGCGGCGATGGAGTGCTCGGCGTGGACATCGTGGGGCGTGGCGACCACGATCACATCAATCGTCGGATCGGCGAACAGCGTTGCGACATCGGTGGTGTGTTGGGGGATCTGCTGCTCGGCGGCGATGCGGGCGGTGCGATTGGGCTCGCGGCCGGCCAGCGCCGCCACCTCCCAGCCCGCCGCCCGGAACGCGCCGACGTGGATCAAGCCCCAGCCCGTGCCAATAATAGCCACCCTTCGTGCCATGGATTCCCCCATCTTAAAACTAGCGAACAGGACGAATGCTAACATCGCCTGCCAGGATCCGCTCAAGCCGGCCGTCGGCGGTTCGCACCAGCAGCGCGCCGTCGGCGGCGACATCCTCGGCCACGCCCTCCAATGCCGTGCCGCCCAGATCGACCAGCACCGGCTGGCCGATCGTCGCCAGGCGCCCGCGCCAGGCGTCGTGCAGCGCCTCGCGGCGGCCCATGCGCAGGGCGGCGTAGTGGCGGTCGAGGGCCAGCAACAGCTGGCGCAGCAGGGCGGCGCGATCGGCCGGCGCGCCCAGCTCCTCGGCGAGTGAGGTGGCGGCCTGGGTGATCGACGGATCGTCGGCCGGCCGCCAGTTAACATTGACGCCGCAGCCGATCACCGCCCAGCGCAGGCTTGCGAGCGGCTGGGCCTCGACCTCTACCAGGATTCCGGCGAGTTTGCGGCCGCCGAGCTGGAGATCGTTGGGCCACTTGAGCGCCGGCCGCAGCCCGGTCGCCTGCTCGACGGCCTCGGCCAGCGCCACCGCCGCCAGCTTTGTCAGCCAGAACGCCTCGGCGCTCTGGAGCCAGTGCGGGCGAATCAGCGCCGAGACCAGCAGGCTGCTGCCGGGAGGGGCGGCCCAGGAGCGCCCGCGCCGCCCGCGGCCTGCTGTCTGTTCGTCGGCCAGCGCCACCAGCCCCTCGGCGGCGCCGGCGGCGGCTGCCGCCCGCAGGGTTGTGTTGGTGGACTCAAGCACGTCGAATGCCCGGATCTCCCTGCCGATCGCCAGGGTTTGCAGCCCGGTCGTAGCCGGCTCGACCAGCTCGCGCCGCAGCCGCTCCGAGGGCGCGGGGCTTTGTTCTGAGGCCATGCAACCTCCATGCTATACTGTGCGTAACCAAGCATGCTAGTGGCGAGGAATAGAGCCAGTGAGCGACCAACCTGCGGAAGAGATGGAGTTGATACGAGCGACGATCCGGGGGGATCAGCGTGCGTTTCAACGCATTGTGGAGCAGTATCAATCGCCGGTCTACAATCTAGCCTACCGCATGCTGAGCAACGCTCACGACGCCGAAGACGCGGCCCAGGAAATCTTCCTCCGTGTCTACACCAAGCTAGAAATGTATGATCAGAGTCGCAAATTCTCAACGTGGCTCTTCTCCGTTGCTTCCAACTACTGCATTGACCGCATTCGCCGGCGCCGCCCCTGGATGCCGCTCGACGACATGGCGTTCGCGCTGCCAAGCAAAGACGATGGCCCCGAGCGGTCGGCCTTGCGCGGCGAGCTGAAAGAAATCGTACAGCGCGCGCTCGCCACCCTGCCGGAGCACTATCGCATGGTCGCTATTTTACGCTACTGGAACGACCTGTCGTACCAGGAAATCGTAAGCATCACTGGGCTTTCCGAGAGTGCCGTCAAAACCCGCCTCCACCGCGCCCGCAAAATGGTCGCGGAGGCCCTTGAAGCCCAAGGAGAAGAAGCCGTATGGACTGCCGTCGCATCCGAGCAATAAGCGCTCGCGCTGAGAACGACCCCGAGATCGCCCGCGAGGTGTCTGCCCACCTCGCCGAATGCCCGGCTTGCATGGATGAGCTGGGCGAGCTGCCCACCGTTTTTGCCGCTCCCACCTCAGCTATTCCGCCGCCAAACCTGGTCGCTAACATCATGGCCCGCCTGCCCGACGCCACCCCCGCCCAAGCCGCCGCGCTCGAGCGCTCCCGCAGCCGCCGCTCCTGGGTCGGCCGGGGCGCCGCCGCCGCGCTGGTGGTCGGCTTGCTGGCGATCGGTCTGCTGGGCGTATTTGTCGATAGCTCCCTTCCCGCGAGCATCTTCGGCGGCGCCGAGTCGGCGTTCGGCCGCGCTATCCTCGCCCTCACCCTGGCTGGCAAGCCGATTGTCGCCGCGTTCGGCTCGCTTGGGATCCCGCTCCTGCTGAGCGTCGCCCTGCTGTTCGGCCTCGGCAACTGGGCCTGGACCCGCCTGATGGCCGCCCCGCCGGCCCTGGTCCTGGCGGAGGTGGAGCGATGAAACGCTATGTTGTCCTGCTGGCCCTGCTGCTGGCCCTGCTGATCCCGTCGGCCGCGTTCGGCCAATCCCTGACACCCGCAGATGCCCTGGTCGTCGCTTCCGGCGAAACGCACATCGGCGACCTCGCCACCGTCTCGCAGCCGATTGTGATCGATGGCGTCGTCGATGGCGATGTCACGTCGATCCGCGGCAATATCCTGGTCCGCGGCGTCGTGCGCGGCGACGTGATCAGCCTGCTCGGCGATGTCATGTTCGAGCAGGGCGCGCTGCCCGAGGGCCATGTGATGGCCGCCGCAGGCACGGTCAGCACGGCCGCGCCGCTGGATCTGGCCCAGGGCCAGGCGGTGTTCAACGGCAATCTGGGCGACCAGGGCGCCGCCGCGCTGATCCCCAACTCCGGCAGCCAGCCGATCAGCGCCGGCCAGCGCGTCGGCCTGATCCTCGTGCTGGCGCTGCTGGCCCTGGCCAGCGCCACGCTGCTGAGCATGCTGTGGCCGCGCTCGATTGAGGCGAGCAGCCGGGTGCTGGCGGTGGCGCCGAACCGGGCGCTCGGCCTGGGCATGCTGTGGAACGGCCTGGTGCTGCTCGGCGGCGCCCTGCTGGCGCTGTTCCTGATCTTTTCGCTGATCGGCTTGGCAGTGCTGCCGTTCGTGGTGCTCGCCGCCCAGATCCCCTACGTCGCCGGCCTGGCGGTGGTGGGCCGGACGCTGGGCGAGCGGATGGGCCGGCGCGGCCCGCTGGCGACGGCGCTCGGCGGCCTGGTGGCGGTGCTGCCCGGCATCGCGCTGGCCTTCGTCAATCTGCCGGCGGCCTTCGCGCTGTTCTACTTGGTGGCGGGCGCCGGCGTCGGCGGGCTTTTCCTGATGCGCTCGGCGGTGCTGCGGCGCAACAGCGAGGCCTACTGAATCAACCCCGAATCCCATCGATATTTACCCTGACGGAGCGCTCCCGGCGCTCCGTCGGCGTTTGCCCCTGGCGAGCGCCGGGGGTATAATACGCCTTGGTATCACAGCGAAAAACGATTGGGTGAAACGATGTCCTCGCAAGCTCTGTATCGCAAATGGCGCTCCCAAACATTCGATGATCTGGTCGGCCAGGCCCACGTGGTGCAGTCCCTGCGCAACGCGATCGGCTCCGGCAGGATCGGCCACGCCTATCTGTTCACCGGGCCGCGCGGCGTGGGCAAGACCAGCGCCGCCCGCATTTTGGCCAAAGCGGTCAACTGCGAGGCGGCTGCCGAGCTGCGCCCATGCGGCGCCTGCCACGCCTGCTCCGCCATCGCCGGGGGCCGCGCGGTCGATGTGATCGAGATGGACGCCGCGTCCCATACCAGCGTCGATGACGCCCGCGAGATCATCGAGCGCGTCCAGTTCCGCCCCACCTCGTTCCGCCTCAAAGTCTATGTGATCGACGAAGTCCACATGCTGAGCACCGCCGCCTTCAACGCGCTGCTCAAGACGCTCGAAGAGCCGCCGGATCACGCGATGTTCATCCTGGCGACCACTGAGAAACACAAGGTCCCCGAGACGATCCTCTCGCGCTGCCAGATTTTTGTCTTTAATCGCCACACGCTGAACGATACGGTCGGCCACCTTGAGCATATCGCCGCCGAGGAGGGCGTGCGGCTGGAGCGCCCGGCGGCCGAGGCGGTCGCCCGTTTCGCCACCGGCTCCATGCGCGACGCCGTCAGCGCCCTCGATCAGCTGATCGGCTATGGCGAGCCCGTCATCACGCTGGATCGGGTGCGGGCGCTGCTGGGCTCTAGCGCGGCCGAAGAAGTGTATGGGCTGGCGGACGCGCTGGCGGGCGGCGACGTGGGGGCGGCGCTGCGGGTGATCAACGAGGTGGCCAACCAGGGCTCCGACCTGCGCCAGTTCACCCGCGACGTGGTCGCCTACCTGCGCAACCTGATGCTGCTCAAATCCAGCGGCGACGAGAGCATGCTGGAGGCCAGCGCCGACGCGCTGGCCCGCATGCACGCCGCCGCCGGCGCGCTCGATCTCGGCTCGCTGGTGGCCTGGCTGCGTATTTTCAGCGGACTGGATCAGCAGCTGCGCTCCACGCCCTACGGCCAGCTGCCGCTGGAGATGGCGGTCGTCGAGGCGCTGATCGCCCCGGCGCCCCGGGCCGAGGCCCCTGCCCGCCCCGCAGCCGCTCGGTCCGCCCAGCAGCCGCCCGCAGCCGCCAGGCCCATCC
>DASWWB010000659.1:0-3603 GCA_036406115.1 Herpetosiphonaceae bacterium | reverse complement strand
ATCGAGACCCAGGCCCTCCAGACCGCCCGCCCGGCCGAGCTGCTGGCCCGGGTCAACCGGCAGCTGGTGGCGCGCCTCCAGGCCAATCATATGAACGCCGCAGTGCTGTTTGCGCTGATCGATCTCAAGGAGCGCCGGCTCTACGTCGCCAACGCCGGCATGATCGCGCCGCTGCTGCTGCGCGCCGGGGCGCTCACCTACCTCGACGCCGGGGGCCTGCCGCTCGGCGTGCTGCCCGGCGCCCGCTACGCCGAGGTCGCGGTCGATCTGCTGCCCGGCGACTGCCTGCTGCTGGTCAGCGACGGGATTGTCGAGGCCCGCAACCGCCAGCGCGAGCTGTTCGGCTTCGAGCGGCTGGAGCGCGCCGTGGCCGAGGTCGCCGACGCCGACCGCGATGAGCTGATCGATTATGTGATCGACCAGGTCGATGATTTCGTCGCCGGCGGCATCCAGCACGACGATATGACGATGATCGCCATCGCCCCGGCGCTGGCCGGGGCGCCCGAGCTGGAGCCGGCCGTCAGCTAGCCGCCCCATTCCCCCATCCCCCGCCATCCCCTCAGCGCGACGGGCTTCGAGCCGCCGGCGCGCAATCTCTCCGTGCAAACCAAGCTCTGGTTCCGGCGTATAATCCAAGCGACCTAAAATCAGTCAGCATTCCTCGCGCCAGCCCGGCGATTGAATCGCGCAGCCCGCTCAACGGGCGCGGGCGGCTGCCGGCTCCTGGGGTGAAGACACCGGTGATACAGTTGGGGTGGGCGCGGCCCATGCTAGCGTTCGTAGGAATGGATTGATTGGCAGTCCTGGCGTATGATCGTCGCCGCCAAGAGGCGTATGATGCGCGGCGTTGGCAGGCTGATCGGCTTGTCCGCGCGCCGGGCGGCTGGTGGCGCGTTTTTTGAAAAGAACCGGCTAGTGCAGTAACGCAATCTGCGGAGGGTGTATGCAAGAAACAGTCTCAGCCAAGCCCAGGCCGAACGGCTTTGTGCGCTGGCTGCTCCAGGGGCAGCAACAGGAGACCGAAGGGCCGCACGCGACGGAGGAAGCCCATCATCACACCCACCCGTGGTGGAAAGTGATGTGCCTCACCGGTGTCGATAATTTCTCGACGCTGGGCTACCAGCCTGGCATCGCGGCGCTGGCCGCCGGCGCGCTCTCGCCGATCGCGACGGCGATCCTGGTCCTGCTGACGCTGTTCGGCGCGCTGCCGATCTACCGGCGCGTCGCCACCGAGAGCCCCCACGGCGAGGGCTCGATCTCCATGCTGGAGCACCTGCTCTCGCGCTGGAAAGGCAAATTTTTCGTCCTCTGTCTGCTCGGTTTCGTCGCCACGGACTTTATCATCACCATTACGCTCTCCGCCGCCGACGCCACGGCCCACGTCATCGAGAATCCCTTCATGCCCGAGTCGCTGGAGCACTACAAGGTGCTGATCACGCTGGCGCTGATCGGCATGCTCAGCGCGGTGTTCCTCAAGGGCTTCAAGGAGGCGATCACGATCGCGGTGGCGCTGGTGGGCAGCTACCTGGCGCTCAACGCCGTCGTGCTGACGGTCGGCGTCTACGAGGTGTTCACCCACCCGACGATGCTCGACGGTTGGCAGCAGCGCCTGTTCGAGCGCGAAAGCAACCCGATTATGATGGTCGCCATCGCGCTGCTGCTGTTCCCCAAGCTGGCGCTGGGCCTGTCGGGCTTCGAGACCGGCGTGGCGGTGATGCCGCTGGTCAAGGGCGGCGACAAGGACACCCACAGCAATCCCGTGGGCCGCATCGCCAACACCAGGAAACTGCTGGCCGCCGCCGCGCTGATCATGAGCGTGTTCCTGCTCACCAGCAGCCTGGTGACGACGCTGGTGATCCCGCCGGACGAGTTCGTGAAGGGCGGCGAGGCCAACGGCCGCGCCCTGGCCTATCTGGCCCACCACTATCTCGGCGACGCCTTCGGCACGATCTACGATATCAGCACGATCAGCATCCTCTGGTTCGCCGGCGCCTCGGCGATGGCGGGCCTGCTCAACATCGTGCCGCGCTACCTGCCGCGCTACGGCATGGCGCCGGGCTGGGCGCGGGCCTCGCGGCCGCTGGTGATTGTCTTCAGCATCATCGCCTTTGTCGTGACGATTTTGTTCAACGCCGATGTCGACGCCCAGGGCGGCGCCTACGCCACCGGCGTGCTGGTGCTGATGAGCTCCGCGGCGCTGGCGGTGACGATCTCCGCTTTCCGGCGCAACGCGCGGCGGGCCGGCTTCGGCTTCGGCGCGATCACGCTGCTGTTCGTCTACACGACGGTCGTCAATATCATCGAGCGGCCCGAGGGCATCAAGATTGCGTCGTTCTTCATCCTGGCGATTATCGTGGTCTCGCTGCTCTCGCGGGTCTGGCGCTCGACGGAGCTGCGCACGCCCCGCATCGAGCTTGACGTCAAGGCCCAGGAGTTCATCAATGCGATGACCCGCGACAAGGTCCGGCTGATCGCCAATGATCTCGACGCCGGCGATTTCGACGAGTATTTCCTCAAGGAGAAGGAAATCCGCGAGGACAATCTCATCCCATCCTATGAACAGGTGGTGTTCCTGGAGGTGCTGGTCTCCGACGCCTCGAACTTCGAGTACGAGATCAAGGTCAAGGGCGTCGAGGTCGGCCCCTATCGCATCCTGCGCATGGAAAGCGCCGCCGTGCCCAACAGTATCGCGGCCTTCCTGCTCTGGCTCCGCGACACCACCAACAAGATCCCGCATATCTATTTCGCCTGGACCGAGGGCAACCCGTTCAAGTACCTGTTCCAGTTCATCGTGCTGGGCGAGGGCGATATCGCGCCGGTGACGCGCGAGATTCTGCGCCAGGCGGAGCACGATCCGGAGCGGCGGCCGGCGGTCCACGTTAGCGGCTAAGCGCCGGGCTTGTTCCGCTGCGCGGGGCTGATTTCCCCTGGCGGGGGGGATTTGCCCTCCCCCGCCCTCCCGCCGGGAGGGTGCGCAAGGGGGCACCGCCCCCTTGCATCCCCCGATGTCGGGCTGCTGCGGCCGAGGATGGGTCGTGGTGGCTGGCTTCGTGGAATGATAATTGGTGGCCGGGGTTGGCGGTCAGAGCGAAAGCGATGGGTGGCGCCGTTGCTTTTGGCTGGTGGCTGCTGGCTAGATATGGCCGTCGGAGCTGATGCGAGCCGCGAGGTTTTAGCAAAACAGCGCCGCTCGCAGAATGTTCTGGGAGCGGCGTTGTTTGCTTTGGCCGGCCCTGGCCCCTGATCCCTGACCCCTGATCCCTATCCCCTCCGGCTGTAAAAAATCTCGACGGCGCGGCTTTCCTCGCCCTCCGGGGTGATGTTGTAGGAGGTGAGGATGAGCTGGTTGGGGCCGTCGAGGCGGATGGCGGTGCGCCAGCCCCAGGGCGGCCCCGCCGGGACCTCGTAGGCGCCGAGGAGATTGGGCTCGCGCTCGCCGGGCTGGCCGGTCGAGACCATGATGTTGGTGGACATGTGGAAGCTGTCCACCCAGGCGGACTCGAACTCGTGGGTGTACTGGTTGTAGCCGTAGAGCGCCGCGCCGCCGAAGGGCCGCTCCTGGAGCGAGCTCTGGTACTCGTGGAGCAAGAAGCGACTGTCGCC
>DASWWB010000658.1:0-1924 GCA_036406115.1 Herpetosiphonaceae bacterium | reverse complement strand
CGCTGGAGGCGGCGGCGGGCCCCGGCTCCGCGTGGCGCGCGATGGCCGCCTTGAGCGGCGCCAGCGAGGCCGGCCGAGCGTCGACATTCAGCGCGAGATAGCCGCAGAGCGCGCCGTCGAGATCCGCGCCGAGGGCGGGATTGAGCCCGGCCGGCCGGATGAGCGGGTCGGGCTGCTGGCGGATCACGGCGGCGGCGCGGGTCAGCGCGTCGGCGGGCGGCGCGCCGGCGAGCAGCTGGTAGATCGTCGCTGCCAGCGCGTAGTAGTCGGAGCGATAGGTCGTGCCCTGGCCCTGGATCTGCTCCAGCGGCGCGTATTGCGGCGTGTAGCCCGCCACGCTCAGCGTCGCCGGATGCTGCGACGCGGGGCCTTTGGCCAGGCCGAAATCCAGCAGCATCAGCCGGTTGCCGGGGGTGATTTTCAGATTATCAGGCTTGATATCGCGATGGATGAACGGCGGCTGGCGGCTGTGCAGATATTCCACGACATTGATCAGCTGGCCGCTCCAATCCAGCGCGACGGAGACCGCAGGCCGCGCGGCGAGCCGTCCCAAATCCTGGCCCGGCACATAGTCCATCGCCAGGAATTGCCCGGCGGGCTCGATGAAATAGTCGGTGACCTTGGGCAGGGCGGGATGGGAGAGGCTGGCGAGCAGGCGCGCCTCATGCGTCAGCTGCGCGCTCGCGCCCGGGGCTGCCGATACATGCTTGAGCGCGACCACGTCCCCCGAGCGCTGATCGAGCGCGCGGTACACGGTTCCCGCGCCGCCCTGGCCGATGTTTGTCTGAATCACATAGCGGTCGTTGATGATCGTTCCAGGTGTGAGCATGGCCGTACTCTCAGTTGCGGGCCGGCCGCCGATCGGGGCGCGCCGCCTGCTGGCCGCGCCGGGCGGCGCGGGGTTGTGGCCGTCCCCGACGGGGCGGCGGGGCGGCGCGGTCGAATCCCGCGCTTGTCCCTGATGGTGTACGCGCCGGGCGCGGCCGCAGTGTCCGTCCCGGCGCAACAGGCCGGCCAGGCCGCTACAATTTGAGGCGCCAGGCGGCGAAGATCATGCCGGCGACGAGGAACAGCGCGTTGGGCAAGGTCAGGCCGAGGCTGAGACGGCCGAAGGGCTCGCCGATCGTCTCCAGCAGCTGGGCGAGCGAGCCGAGCTTGTACTCGTAGAAGGCCTGCCAGGCCAGGGCGATGATTCCCGCGAGCGCCACGGAGACTGCGGCGACCGCCTGGAGCTTGGGGCCGCGCCGCTCGTTGGTCACCCTGCCGATCGCCTCGCCGGCGGCGATGCTGATCGCCAGCGAGAACCAGAAGCTCCAGTCGCCGAACTCGCCGGCGAAGCGCAGCGCGCCCCAGGCCACGCCGCCGACGGCCGCCACCGCCAGCCCGGCGCCGATCGCCAGCAGCAGCTGGCGGGCGCTGACCTCGGCCAGCACCGACGGGACGTAGAAGCCGCCGCGCCCGGCCTTGACGCCGGCGCAGTCGGCGCAGCGCATGCCCACGTCGGTCCGCACCGCGCACTTGAGGCAGATCGGCGCCAGGCATTTGGAGCACTTGACGCCGGTCGGGGTGTCGGGGTGGTTGACGCAGGCCGGCTCGGCCTCGATCACTGATTGCATGCTCGCTCCCTTCTCGCTTCCCGCCAGGCCGCCCAGCCGAACACCAGCACCGCGTTGGCGATCCGCCGCCAGCGGCTGGGGTGGCGGGCCAGCCGG
This sequence comes from Herpetosiphonaceae bacterium, assembly GCA_036406115.1. Taxonomy (GTDB): domain Bacteria; phylum Chloroflexota; class Chloroflexia; order Chloroflexales; family Herpetosiphonaceae; genus DASWWB01. Next base: position 212 of record DASWWB010000658.1, on the reverse strand, counting down.
TACAGCCACTCCATGCCAGTCCGGCGCAGTAGCCCTGGCGCCCGCGGCCGGATGCCGACCAAATCATCGAAGGTGCCGCCGACGCCGATCCAGACCGGCGCGCCGATTGCCGGCCCGTTGCGGCGGATCCACAGCTCCTGGGTCGGCGAGCCATAGGCCACCAGCGCGATCTCCGGCCGCGCCGCCCGGATGCGCGCGGCGATCTCCGGCAG
>DASWWB010000657.1:0-1899 GCA_036406115.1 Herpetosiphonaceae bacterium | reverse complement strand
CCCAGCCGCCACAGCGCGGCGACGGCGAGCTTGAGGCCCTGCGCGACGACAGCCCGCGCGGCAGGACAAACCAGGCCGACACTGTCGATCAGCAGCGCGCCTGGCAGAACGCCGACGAAGGGACCGAGCAAACCTACAGCGGCGCCGACCCCGCTTAGCCGGCCCCGGCGCCCTGGCTTCGCCGGGGCGCCACGTTTCCCCGCTTCGATTCCGCCAAACCCATTGACACACCAGCAAGGATGTTCTACTGTGGCGTCCGCTCTCCGGCGCGCGTGCGTCCCGCAGCGGTGCGGGGCCGGCCGGCAGGCGATCAGGAGGTGCCATGAAGTCCCAGCTAGCCCACATCCAGTTCAATGTCCAGCCCGCCAACGTCGGCTACTACAAGGAGCTGCTCACCTTCCTGGGCTGGCAGCCGCTGTTCGAGCAACCGGGCATGATCGGCCTCGGCGGGCCGGGCGAGGTCAGCCTCTGGTTCCTGAGCTACGAGCTGAAGGATGTGAGCAACGACTACGACGGCCCCGGCATGAACCATCTGGCCCTCGGCGTCGAGTCGATCGCCAGCGTCGACGCGGCCGCCGCCTACCTCCGCGAACACGACATCGAGGCCCTGTTCGAGACGCCCCGCCACCGCGCCGAATTCGCCGGCGGCGAGGACCAGACCTACTACCAGGTCATGTTCAAATCTCCCGACAACATCTTGTTCGAGATTGTCTACACGGGGCCGAAACACAGCTAGCCGCCTCGGCGCGGGCGGGAGCTGCTTCCCGTCCGCGCCGCCTCGATCAGCCTACGCGGCGCCGGGCGGCGGATCGGCCCAGCCGAAGGCCTGCGCCTCCCACGACAGCACGTCGCCCTCGACGTGATCGCGGCAGCCCAGCTGCTCCAGCATATACATCGCCTGCGCCCGGTGGTGCATGCTGTGGGTGATCAGGTGGGCGATGGTTCCGCCGTAGCTTTTGAGCGTCGGCGGATTGTCGAGCGTGTCGGTCCAGAGCTCGCCGTAGCGCGCTTCGCGGGCGACGGTCCTCGCGACGCCGGCGAAGGCCCGGCTGGCAGCAGCGTGGCGCCGCAGCAGGTCGGCGATTGTCTCGCCCGTGCGCTCCGGCGCAGGCGCCCGCGGATCGGCGCCGCGCAGCAGATCGCCCCAATCCTCCATGTTTTCGATGATATGGACAAAACAGTCGCGCAGCGAGCGCTCGTCGATATCGAAAGGCCGGTCAAGCTGCTCGTCGGCGAGCGGCGCCGCCCGCAGCAGCAGTTGGCGGGTGGTCCAGGCGTCGTGGCCGAGCAGCCAATCAAGCAAATCCATCGGTTCCTCGTTTCTAGCGGCGATAGGCATGGCGGCCGGCGCCGGTGTCGCAGCGCGCCGCCGAGGCCGATTCTAGCACAAACGAGCGCTTTCCAGATGAGCCTGGCAGGAGATTGCGCTTGCAGGCGAGGCTGAAAAACAGCGCGGCGCCTGCCCTCAGGCAGGCGCCGCGCTTGGCAATTGACGGATTTCGGACAGGCTCAGCGCAGGGAGGCGCCCAGCTCGACCAGCTGCTCCTTGGTGAAGGCGCTCGAGCGCAGGCGGTAGTGGCCGGTCTCAAGCTGCCAGCTCAGCGAGCTGACGGGGAACGCGGGATCCCAGCGCGACGTCGCGCCGTTGCCGACCCAGGCGCCCTCGACATACTCGCCGGGCACGCCGCCCACCAGCACCGATTCCACCGCCGCCGTCGCGCCGATCTTCTCGAAGTTCGGGTCGCGGCTCGCCAGCAGGGTCAGCTGGGTGTACCCATTGGCATCCTGATAGTCGATCATGACCGTCGCATCCGGCTGCTCGCCCATCAGACTGATCTTGACCCGCTCGACGCCGCGCGGCCAGACCGGCAACGCGCGAACATCGAAGCCGACAATCGC
>DASWWB010000656.1:0-4581 GCA_036406115.1 Herpetosiphonaceae bacterium | reverse complement strand
CGGGCCTCGTGGTGGGCTTAGGCGTGGCAGGCTTAGCCGTTGGCTTGGGCGGCGCGGGTTTGGCGGTTGGCATCGGCGGCGCGGGTTTGGCGGTCGCAGTCGGCGGGGCCGGGCTAGGCGTCGGCGCATCGGGCTGCGGCGTCGCGCTCGGGAGCGGCGCGCCCTGGGGGCTCGCGGTGGCTGCTGGCAGGCGGGTCGGCGTGACAGGCGGCAGGGCGGTCGCCGGGAGCGTTGCAGGGACAGCGCTCGGAAGCGACGGACGGCTGGTCGGCGGGACAGCGGGCGTCGCGTGGAGCGGCGGCATCAGGATCGGACTCTGGCGGATGAGCCGGGCGCGAGCGCGCAGCAGTTGGTTCTGGCTGCGGGTCTGCGCGATGGCGGCGGCGGTCTCCTGATCGGCGGGCTGGAGTGTCGCCAGGGTCGCGTCCTGATAATCGACCAGGACGGCGAACTCCTCCCAGCGCGGATCGGAGGTCACAACCTGCTCCAGGCCGGCCATGGCAGCGGCAGTCTCGGTCTGCATATCGGTGATGACCGCAGCCGGGACCGGCCGCTTGGCCTGGGCCAGGGCCTCGATCTCGCGGCGGCGCTCGGCGCTGTGCCTGATATGGTAGGAGATTTTCGCGTCGGCGGAGCCGAGGGACAGCTCCACGTTCTCGCGCCAGCGCTTGACGCCGTAGAGCGTGTCGCCGGGCAGCGCGCCGGCGGCGGCTGCGACCGTGCCAGTGCTGAGCGCGAGCAGACAGGCCAGGCAGCCCAGGGCCCACGCCAGCCGGACCGGCGTCCACCAGCGCTTGCGGCGGACTGGTGATTCGCGGCGCTGGTTGGCGGCCACCCGGCGCTGGCCGACCATGCGCATGAACTCGGCCTGGGCGTCGCCGGCGCGCGCCGGCAGCGGCGGATGGGCGGCCAGGCGCAGCGCCTGGACCGTCTGGGCCAGCGTGCGAATCTCATCGGCGGCGGCGGGATAGCGGGCCGCGAGACTCTCGACGGAGTCGCCGGCGGCAAGCGCGTCAAGCACGATTTGGGTCAAATCATCGTTCATGGTTCACTCGCGGGGCTCATCAGGCGGCCAAGGGTTTGCAGCGCGCGATGCTGCAACGACTTGATCGCGCCCTCCGTGCGCCCGGTAATCAGCGCAACCTCTTTCAGGCTGCGATCGGCCACAAAGCGGAGCAGCAGCACCTCGGCCTGCTCCTCGGTGAGCTTGGCCAGGGCCGCGCGCAGCTCTTCGTGGTCAAGCTGCGCCAGGGACAGATCGTCCGGCCCGTCCGCCGGATCGATGTAGGTTTCCAACAACGGGGCTTGGGGGCGGCGCTTGAGCCGCCGCAGATGATCCACCACCCGGTCATGGGCGATGCGGTAAAGCCAGGCTGAAATGCCCCAGCCCTTGTAGGTGAACGACTCCAGCCCCTCCAGCATTTTGACAAACACCTCGGCGCGCAAATCCTCGGCCATCTCGTAGTCGCCAATGCGGTAGTAGATGTAACGGAAGATGCCAGGCGAGTGTTGCTCGTAAATCTGCTGTAGCGCGGCGTGGTCGTACGCCTTGGCGCGCTCAATCAGCTCGAGTTCGGTCATCGTGGGTGTCAAGTGAGCGCGTCCCCTTTCCCAATATACCGTGCTCCCCTGGGAAATGATACGGCATGTTTTAAGGATGAGCTAATACTGATGGGAGCGTTCCCACCAGTCGATGCTTTTGGCGCTGCCCGACAGCACAGCAGGATTCTGTCCGCGGCGTCCTGCTAGCCGATGGCTCTATGGTACAATGCCGGGCGAACCTTTGTCTCAACGAGGAGGCTAGCCCAATGGATATCCATGGCCAGGTTTGGAAATACGGCGACAACATCGACACCGATGTGATCATCCCCGGCCGTTACTGCAATATCTCCGATCCCCAGGAGCTTGCCAAATACGCCCTCGCGGATCTTGATCCCGATTTCGTCGGCAAGATGAGCGCGGGCGACATCATCGTCGCCGGCGGCAACTTCGGCTGCGGCTCCTCGCGCGAGGTGGCGCCGATCTGCATCAAAGCGGCGGGAGTCAGCGCAGTGATCGCCGGCTCGTTCGCCCGGATCTTCTTCCGCAACGCCATCAATATCGGCCTGCCAATCTTCCAGAGCGCCGAAGCCGCCGAGCGCATCCAGGAGGGCGACGACGTGAGCGTCGACGCCACCAGCGGCATCATCACGAATCATACCCGCAACGAGAGCTACAAATCGGCGGCATTCCCGGAGTTCATCCAGGATCTCGTCGCCCAGGGCGGGCTGATCCCCTACGTGCAGCACAAGCTGGCGGCCCGCAAACAGGCGCCCGCCGAGCCCTCGGCCTAGCGGGAGGCGCCAGACAATGACCGTAGCGGTTGACGACCTGCGGCGGATGTACGAACTCCTGGTGCTCACCCGCACGGTTGACGAGCGGCTGTGGGCGCTGAACCGGGTGGGCAAGGTGCTGGCGGTCGCCTCGTGCCAGGGCCAGGAGGCGGCCCAGGTGGGCAGCGCCTACGCCCTGGCGCCAGGCGACTATGTCTCAATCTCCTACCGCGAGCACGGCGTGATCCTCACCCGCGGCATGACCCCGCGCCAGGTGCTGTGCTTCGGCATGGCCCGCGACGAGGACATCAACAGCCGGGGCCGCCAGATCCCCGGCCACTACAGTTCGCGCGAGCTGGGCATCCTCTCCTCCTCCTCGCCGGTGGCGACCCAAATCCCCCACGCGGTGGGCGCGGCGCTCTCCTCGAAGCTGCTCGGCCAGGGACTGGTGGGCGTGACCTACTTCGGCGATGGCGCCTCCAGCAAGGGCGATTTCCACGAATCGTGCAACCTGGCCGCCATCCACCGCCTGCCGGTGATCTTTTTCTGCCAGAACAACGGCTGGGCGATCAGCGTGCCCAACCGGCTCCAGTTCGCCACCGAGGACCTGGCCGGCCGCGCCCAGGGCTACGGCTTCCCCGGCGTGGTCGTAGACGGCAACGATGTCGCCGCCGTCTACGAGGTGATGCGCGAGGCGGTGGCCCGCGCCCGCCGCGGCGACGGCCCGACGCTGATCGAGGCCAAGACCACCCGCCTCTCGTCCCACACCTCGCAGGACGACGATCGCCGCTACCGGCCGCAGGCCGAGGTCGAGGCGGCCCGCGCCCGCGACCCGCTGCTGATCGCCGCCGCCCGGCTGCGCGAGGCCGACGCCTGGGACGACGCCTGGGCCCAGGCGGTCCACAAGCGCGCCCAGGCCGAGGTCGACGAGGCGACGGCCTACGCCGAGCGGGCGCCCGAGCCCCTCCCCCACGAGGCGACCACCCATGTGTATGCGCAGGGCTAGCAGGCGAGGAATGCAGCGTGGCTGTGATCAATAATGTTGAGGCGGTGCGCCAGGCACTGCGCGAGGAGCTGGCCCGCGATCAGCGCGTGATGCTGCTGGGCCAGGATATCGGGGTCAAGGGCGGGGTGTTCCTCGCCACCGAGGGTCTCCAGGCCGAGTTCGGCGCCGACCGGGTGATGGACGCCCCGCTGGCCGAGCTGGCAATCGCCGGCGTGGCGATCGGCGCAGCCATGACCGGCCTGATCCCGGTCGCCGAAATTCAGTTTGTCGATTATATCTGGCCGGCCTTCGACCAGCTCCGCAACGAGGCGGCGACCATCCGCTACCGCACCGGCGGCGACTGGACGGTGCCGCTGGTGGTGCGCGCGCCCTACGGCGCCGGGGTCCAGGGCGGCCTCTATCACTCCCAGAGCGGCGAGGCCTTTTTCGCCCACGTCCCGGGCCTCAAGGTCGTCGCCCCCGCCACGCCCTACGACACCAAGGGCATGCTCAAGGCGGCCATCCGCGATCCCGACCCGGTGATTTTCCTGGAGCACAAGCGGGCCTACCGGGCGATCCGCGGCGAGGTGCCCGACGATGATTATGTCGTGCCGATCGGCCCCGCCGACATCAAGCGGCCCGGCGGCGATCTGACCGTCGTCACCTACGGCCTGATGCTGCACGAGACGCTGGAGGCGGCCCAGGAGCTGGCCGCCGACGGCATCGAGCTGGAGATCATTGATCTGCGCACGATCTTCCCGATCGACAGCGCGACGATCCTGGAGTCGGTGCGCAAAACCGGCAAGCTGCTGATCGTCACCGAGGACACCCAGACGATGAGCATCGCCAGCGAGGTCGGCATGCTGGTCGCCGAGCAGGCCTTCGAGCATCTCGACGCGCCCATCCGCCGCCTGACCGCGCCCGATATCCCGGGCATGCCCTACAACCGGCCGCAGGAGCTGTGGGTGCTGCCCAACGCCAAGAAAATCGCCGCCGCCGCCCGCGAGCTGGCCGCCTATTGATGAGTCGCCAGCGGTCAGTCGTCAGTCGTCAGGGCCGGCCTGATCAGTTTTGCGCGAAGAAGCGGCCGTTTGGCACCGGAGAACCGCCGGAGCCGCGCCCCTGACGACTGATGACTGACGACTGACGACTACACACCAGGAGCATCGATGTCCAATCACTTCACTCTGCCCGACCTTGGCGCGCCGGCGACCATCGTCCGCTGGCTCGCGGCGGACGGCGAGCAGGTCAGCAAGGGCCAGCCGGTCCTGCTGGCGCTGACGG
>DASWWB010000655.1:0-20047 GCA_036406115.1 Herpetosiphonaceae bacterium | reverse complement strand
GTCGGCGTGGCCGTGGCCGGCGTGACGCCGTTGGCCAGCTCGTACAGATTGGGGAAGTTGCCGGTCATCAGCAGCATGCCGAAGATGCGCCAGGCGCCGGGATAGTAGCTGGAGTCCGTGAGCGAGCGAAGCTTGTCGTAGGCCTGCTGGGGCGAGGTTTTGAGCGTGCCGGTGGCGGCGCCGCAGTTCACCGCCGCCGGGCTGGGCGCGGCCCAGATCGCCGGGGCGGCGTTGCCGACAAAAAAGGCGCTGGTGTAGTTATCGACCGACGTGCCGTCGAGCCGGTAGCGGGCCTGCAGATTGTTGATGCCGACGCTGCTGAAGAAGCCGCCGATCTCATTCATCGTCTCGCGGGAGGCGGCGGTGTCGTACCAGGCCTTGTCGACCGCCACGCGCCAGGCGAAGCGAGCCGCGTCGTAGCTCCACCAGGCGTACTCCTCCGGCTGCCAGGCCACCCGCTGCGGCGCGCCGCCGTAGGTGTTCCAGTTCGGCACCAGCTTGGAGCAGTTGCCGGGCTGGGCCTGGGCCAGGTTGGTGATCGCGTAGTTGCGGCTGTTGACGCCGCTCCAGAAGGCCGCGTTGTTGGTGAACTTGCCAAAGACCGTGAAATAGCCCGGCGAGAAATACGAGAGGTTGACGATGCCCTGCGGATACTCCTGGCTGAGGTTCCACTGATCGCCGGGCAGCAGCTCGTTGCCGGCGTTGTTGGGCAGCCCGCCGGCCGGCGCCGAGCCGGGGCGGTCGACCTCGTGGGCGGCGATAGCCGCGATCAGGTTGCGGCCGATGGCGCAGTAGTCCAAGCCGCCGGGGCTGGCCGGCCAGGCGCCTTTCTGCACCTTGACGCAGGCGTTGATCATGCCCAGCGCCATGTCTTCGTCGGCGTCGGTGGCCGCGCCGCTGCCAAGCAGCTGGCCGTAGTTGCCGATGTGCCAGTGCATCAGGCCCTGGGGGTCCAGGTGGTCGCGGGTGAACAGCCAGAGCCCGTCGAGCGTGGCCTGGTCGTCGAACAGCGAGGCGAACAGGATGCCGTAGGCCATGCCCTCCGAGACGCTGGAGCTGGCATCGGTGCCGCCCATCACCCGCAGCCGCCCGCCGCCGCCGGCGTTGGCGGATGTGATGTTGGCGGCCTTCCAGGAGGTCCAGGCCTGGGTCACGTCGGCGACGTTGAAGGAGATCGAGGTGGCCTGGTTGTACGGATACAGCAGCGGATTGGCCGGGCTGCCCGCTGCCGGCCGCCGGGCCGACATGCAGCCCAGCAGCACCAGCGCCACAACGATGCCGACGGATTTAAGCCTCATAAGTCATTCCTCCGCAGATGCCGGCGCCGCCGCCGCATCCAATCATTGCGCTACCGCCGAGGATGTTAGACAGAATTGAGAGCGCTCCCATATTCATTAAAATGATCTTAACGGATGCACCCAGCGTTTGTCAAGCTCCAGCGCGCCGCGAAACGCCCGAAGCCGCCGCCGAGCCGATCAGAATGGCCTAGACGACATTCGCGTTTCGGCGCCAAACCCGGGCAGGATGCGGGCGCCCCGCCCTGCGCGGCAGCTGTCTGCCGATCCCGCGCTTGACATCCACAGTATGTTCAAGGATACTCTTGATCAGATTGATCCAAATCAAATTGGAGTATCTCATGACAAGTATGCCGTTCGAGGCGCCGCCGCCGATCCTGCATCTGCTGGCGCACGACATCCGCTGGAACGTGGTGCGGCTGCTGGCGCGCAGCGACTACCGGGTCAACGAGCTGGTGGCGCTGCTGCAGAAGCCGCTCAACGTCGTGTCCTACCACCTGCGCCAGCTGCGGCAGGGCGCGCTGGTTCGGGAGCAGCGCAGCGCCGCCGACGCCCGCGATGTCTACTACGCGCTTGATCTGGCCCAGATCGACAGCCTCTATCACCATGCGGCGGCGGCGCTCCACCCGGGCCTGGCCGAGCCGGCGCCGGCCGCCGACCCTGCGGCCCATGCCGCCGAGCCCGTCCGCGTCCTCTTTCTTTGCACCCAGAACAGCGCCCGCTCGCAGATGGCCGAGGCCATGCTGCGCCACTTGGCCGGCGGGCAGGCGATCGTCGCCAGCGCCGGCACCGAGCCGGGCGCCGTCCATCCGCTGGCGCTGCGGACCCTCGCGGCGCATGGGGTGGACGCCGCAGGCCTCGCCTCCAAGCATCTCGACACCTTCGCCGGCCAGGATTTCGACTACATCGTGACCGTCTGCGACCGGGCGCGCGAGAGCTGCCCGATCTTTCCCGGCGACCCAGAGCGCATCCACTGGAGCTTTGCCGATCCGGCCGCGATCGACGATCCGGATGGCGCCGAACGCGCCTTCGAGCAGACCTTCGTCCAGCTGCAAACCCGCCTGCGCTACCTGCTGACGCTGATCGCGCGGCAGCGGAGGGACGGATGAAGCCATCGTTGCTGCGGCGGGCGGGCGCCGAACTGATCGGCACCTACGCCCTGGTCACCGCCGGCTGCGGCGCCGTGGTCGTCAACAGCGCCAGCCAGGCCTTGACCCACGTCGGCGTCGCCGCCACCTTCGGCCTGATCGTCATGGTCATGATCGCGGCGACCGGCCATCTCTCGGGAGCCCATTTCAATCCGGCGGTCACAGTCGCCTTCGCGCTGACCCGCCATTTCCCCTGGCGCGAAGTGCCGGCGTACGCGGGCGGCCAGCTTGCGGGAGCGGTCGGCGGGGCGCTGACGCTGCGCGGATTATTCGGCGCTGCGGCGGGGCTGGGCGCGACGGTGCCGAGCGGCAGCGTCGGCCAGAGTTTCGGCCTGGAAGTGCTGCTGAGCGCCGTCTTGATGTTCGTGATCGTCGCGGTGGCGACCGATACGCGCGCGGTCGGCCAGCTGGCGGCAGCGGCGATCGGCGGCACGGTGGCGCTCGAAGCCCTGTGGGGCGGGCCGGTCAGCGGCGCCTCGATGAACCCGGCCCGCTCACTCGGCCCGGCGCTGGTGGCGGGCGTCTGGGAGGCGCAGTGGCTGTATCTCGTGGCGCCGTTCGCGGGGGCCGCGCTCGGGGCGCTGCTCTATCAAGCGCTGCGGACCCCGCAGCAGGAAGGATAAGCCATGGACACGGTGACAATCTTCGGCGACATTCACGCCAATCTGCCGGCGCTGGAGGCGGTGATCGCCGACATGGAGGCGCGCGGCCTGCCGAACTGGCACTGCCTGGGCGATCTGGTCGGCTACGGCACCTGGCCCAACGAGGTCATCGACGCCATCCGCAGCCGGGCCATCCCGACGCTCATGGGCAACTACGACCAGGGCGTCGGCCAGGACAGCGACGATTGCGGCTGCGCCTACACGAATCCGGTGGCGGAGGCGCTGGGGAAACGCTCGATCGCCTGGACCAACGCACACACGACAAGCGAGCGCAAGGCCTATCTGCGGACGCTGGCTCCTTCGATCCCGCTCAGGCTGGGCGAGCTGCGGGTGACGCTGGTCCATGGCAGCCCGCGCCGCATCAACGAGTACCTATTCGCCGATCGGCCGGACGCCAGCCTTGAGCGGCTCTTGGACAGCGTGGCGAGCGACGTGCTGGTCTGCGGGCACACGCACCTGCCCTACCACCGGGTGCTGCCGAGCGGCCGCCACGTCATCAACGCCGGCAGCGTGGGCAAGCCGAAAGACCATGATTCCCGCGCCGGCTACGTCGTGCTGCGCGCGACCGGCCGCGAGCTGGCGGCGGAGTTCATCCGCGTCCCCTACGCCGTGGAGCAGGCAGCCCAGGCGATCGAAGGAAGCGCGCTGCCCCACGAGTATGCGCGCATGCTGCGGGAGGGCGCGGGCTAGGCGCGCGAGCCGGCGCCTTCCCGCAGGCGGGGCTTCGGCCACGCAAAAAGCGCTGGCTGATCAGCTATAATGCGCTGCTGACACGCTTTAGCCAGGACGGACGATGGCAATGATTGAGACAGCTCCTCCCGCGACCCGCGCCGGCGACGCCGCGCACGGCCTTGTCAATCTCGGGCCGGCCCGCCGGCGCTTCGGCGATTATCTGGTGAATCTGGCATGCGAGCTGGCGCGCCTGGGCGATCCGCCAGCCGACGCGCTCATCGCCGAGACCCGCGAGCAGGGCGCGCCGGCCCAGCGCGCCCTGCGACAGTGGCGCCAGGCCGGCGAATCCGCCCCATCGACCCTGCCGGCGCTGGGCGCTTTCGCCGCCGCCATGGAGCGGCGGCCGGATTGGCTCGACCAGGAGCGGGTGGAGCGCGGCGCGGATGCCTATCGCTCGGTGGGCGTGCTCTGGAGCATGCTGGCGCTGGGGCCGGGCTCGCTGGTCCACACCTATCTCAATCCGACGTCGGCCAGCGTCCTGGTCCGCACCGGCAACCTGACGGCCATGGCCCGCCAGCGCGTGATCGAGACCGGCGGCTGGCTGATCGCGACCATCCTGCCCGGCGGCCTGCGCCCTGGCGGCGCCGGAATCAGCCACACCGCCGACGTGCGGCTGCTGCATGCCCGCGTCCGCGCCGCGCTGCTGGCCCGAGGCTGGGACACGGCCGCCGACGGCATGCCGCTCAATCAGCTGGAGATGAGCCGGACCTGGCTTGATTTCACCGTCGTGCCCTTTGACGCGCTGGCCCGGCTGGGGCTGCCGCTCAGCGCGGCGGAGCTGGCCGATCTCTATCACCAATGGCAGTATGTGGGGATGCTGCTGGGCGTCGACCCGCGGCTGATCGAGCTGGCCCGCGACCAGGCGAGCGGGCGCCAGGTGCTGGCGCTGATCGACGCGCTCCTGCCGCCGCCCAACGAGGATTCGCGCCAGCTGACCGCCGCGATGATCGCCGCGATCGCCGACCTTTCGCAGCCGATGCTGGGCCGGCTGGGCCGCCACGCCCACGGGCTGTCGCTGGCGCTGGCCCGCCGCATCCACGGCCGCGCCATCGCCGGGCAGCTGGCGATCCCGCGCAGCCCGGTCAGCGCCGCGATGCCGCTGATCACGCTCAACAACCGCCTGCGCTGGATGTGGTCGCAGCGCTCGCCGGCAGCCAGGCGCCGGGCGCTGGAGCTGGCGACCGCCGGCTTCCTGGAGGTCGCCCAGCGCGAAACGCCGCCGACCGCCTACCAGCGCCACGATCACGCGGCGCCGGCCGCCGATTTCCCCCAGGTAGAGGAGCCGGCCCCCTAAGCCGCCGACGGGTCGATCCGCCAGCCTGCGGCGCGATGGGGCGAACCGCGAAGCCCGCCGCCCCATCGCGTCGATCACATCCGGCGACGGGCCGGCGATCACGTCGGCGAGGCTGATGGTGCCGGCGCGGCGGAGGATCATATTCCGTCACATCGGGGCGCCCTCCCCGTCCCGCCCGCCTGCCTGAATCTGGGCTATCGCCTGTTCGGCCGCATACGCCACCGAGCAGTCGATCGGCGGATCCGTCCAGCCCTGATCATGGTCAGCAACCCACTGCAAGGGAGACAAGGCCTCCGGCGCCCCCAGCGCCCCCAGTGCATAGCACGCCGCCAAGCGGATCGTATCATCGGGATCGCTGAGCGCTGCGATGAGCGGCGCCACCGCCCGCTGATCCCCGAGTGCGCCCAGACAATTAATCGCGCTCCGGCCCACCGCGACGTCCGGGGCCGCCACGAGCGTCAGGGCGAGGTGAACGGCCCGAGCGTCGCCCAACGCGCCCAGCCCATCCAGGGCTTCCGCGCAGCGCGCCGCATCATCGGTCGCCGTGGCGGCCACCAGCGGGGCAAGGGCGCGCGGATCGCGCAGCGTGGCCAGGGCGCGGACGGCGGCCCAGCGGAGCGCCCCATCTGTCGTCTCGATCACGCGGGCCAGCGGGTCGCCAGCCGCTGGCATACCCATGGTCCCGAGGGCGGTCGCTGCTGCAATGCGGACCTCCAGCGCGGGGTCGTGGGCCAGCGCTGCACACAGGGGTGCCATCGCCGCCGCTGCCTGGAGGCGTCCAAGCGCCGTCGCCGCACTGTGCCGCAGGGCCGGATGGGCATCCGTGAGTGCCCGCAGCAGCTGCGGCAGCGCCTGCTGGGCGCCCAACTCACCGAGCAGCAGCGCTGCCCGTTCGCGCACGAGCGCCGCTGGGTCGTCGATAGCGATCAGCAAATCAGGAATGGCTTCAGCCCCCAGCGCGCGGATAATCTCCCGCCCATACCAGAACCAGGCCCGCCGACCGGCATGCCGCAGCAACGGCGCCACCACCTGCGGGCTGTTGATCGTCACTAGGGCAGCTCCCGCACGGTCACCAAGCGTCATGGCTCGGTAGTCGAGCGCCTCCGCCGCCAGCACAAGCTCAAGCAGGGGCGCGACGGACTGCGCGTCACGCAATTGACTCAAGGCGGTGATGGTGCCGGTAACCACATCCTGATCCGGGTCGTGCAGCAGCGGCAGGAGCGCGCCAACGACTTGGGGGTTGCCAATGGTGCCGCTCGCGTGGGCGGCCGTCATCCGCAGGGATGGCTCGGGGGCGGCAAGCATGGCCGTCACCCGCAGCAGGAGATCATCACGACCAGGCGTTGCCAGGGCATCGACGGCGGCAGCCACAACAACCGTGCTGGAATCATCGAGCAGCGGCTGGAGGAGCGCCTGCGCCGCAGGATCAGCGGTGCCGGAGAGCACCTGAGCGGCGGCAGCGCGCGCATGGGGCATGGCATGCCGAAGCCAGGGCAGCAGGGCCGGGAGAATGTCCCCACCAAAGTTCCGCAAGGAATGCACCGCTGAGGATCGCAGCATCGCATCCTGGTCGGCCAGGAGCCGGAGAAGCGGATCACGCAGCGTCAGATGGGGGCAATTGCCGCTGACCCAGGCGGCAGTCGAGCGCAGCTTGGGATGCGGATCGGCCAGGTGCCGAAGCAGGCGCGCACGGGCACGGGGATCATCGATTGCACCAAGCGCATAGGCGATTTTGCTGCGCAGGGCGGCATCGGCGTGGTCATCGAGGGCGAGCAAGGCGGGGAGGGCCACGGCCCCCAGCGCGCCGAGCGCCTTGGCGGCGGGCAGCCACTGGTTCGGCGACTCCTGAAGTCGCTGGATAAGGGCGGCAATCTGGGTGTGGTCTGAATCAGTGGTCATACAGCATTCCTTGGGGTTGGCATCGCGGGTACACGCGCGTGCGCACAGGTGTCAGGAAAGCCTCGTTGGATGATTCCTTGCTGCGCGCTCGAATAAGGCTGCCGCAGGTCACCGCGGCCAGTAGACGATGATCGCGGCGCCGATTAGGGCAATCCCCGCGCCGACAAGACTCGGCGCGTCCGGCCGCACCCCATCCACGGCCCAGCCCCAGAGCAGCGACAGCACAATGAACACGCCACCATAGGCCGCGTAGACCTTGCCAAAATCGAGCGGCGCTGGCTGCAATGTCGGCAAGATACCATAGGCCACAAGCACGATCCCGCCCAGGGCGCCGACCCACAGCGGACGGCCCTCCCGCAGCCACAGCCACATGAGGTAGCCGCCGCCGATCTCCGCCAGCCCCGCCAGCCCAAAGAGCAGCATTGATCGTGCGATAGTCATGCCTCCGCCCCGTCGCCGGTAATGCAGCTGAGCACGGCAGGATCATCGAGCGCCGCCACACAATCCTCCAGCCGCAGACAGCCACAGGCCATCCCCCGCGTGAGGATGTGCTGCATTCGTCGCAAGCGGTTGAGTTGCTGATCGATCTCACGCAGTTTGGCCTGGGCAAGGGCCTGCCAGCGGGCGGCCGGCGCCGTCTCAGGGGCAAAGCCGTGGAGCAGGGTCTGGATCTCGGCCATGCTACACCCGGCATCCTTCGCCAGCTGGATCAACCGGACCCACTGGACGACACTGGGATCATAGCGGCGGCGCCCACTGGCACGGGCCGGTGCCGCCAACAGCCCGATCTGCTCGTAATAGCGCAGCGCCGACGGCTGCAGTCCCGTCTGTCGCGCTACCTCGCCAATCATCAGTCTATCCATGGGAATCTCCTGCTTGACTTCAAGTCCACTTGACATGCTACGCTCGTCCTGGGTCCGTCGCAAGGCACCGCCCATAGCAAGGAGCATCCAATGGATACGCCCACTGACCCCACCACGTCCGCCCCGCTGGCCTGCAATCTCCAGGCGATTCCCCTCGATGAGCGCGAGCGCCATGTGCGCACGGCGCCGCTGCTGTTTCAGCGGGTCCGCGAACAGCAGGAGTTGCCGGATGGGCTGGCTTTCCGTTTCGCCGCCGACGACTATCTGGCAGTCGCCGATTTCATCGCCTATGATCGACTCTGCTGCCCGTTCTTCAGCTTCACCGTCGAGGTCTCGCCCAATCACGGGCCGGTCTGGCTGCGGATCACGGGGCCGGCCGGCGCCAAAGCCGAGCTGGTTGCAAGTTTGATCGACGCCCTCCCCGCCGCACACGCTGGTTCCGCTCAGTAACCTGGAGCCGCCCACGGTCGCTGCCGTGCGACCGTGGGCGGCTCCGCGTCTAAGCACCTACCGGGAACGGGATGACTCGGCGTCGGCGCACGCCCCTGAGTCACAGTCACACGAGGCCTCCAGGCTGGTTGCCGCCAGCGCTAGGGTAGGTTTCTTGCGCCGCAGGAGCGCCAGCGGCAAGAGGCAGGGGAGCAGACAGGCCAGTGCCAGGCCGACCGTCGCCAGGCCAACCGTGCCGCCGACCACGCCGGCCACGAGCTTGGCTCCATCGACCCACAGGACGCGCCCGACCAGCAACGCGACGAGGACGCCCAGGATCAGCCGACCCACCCGGCTCGATAAACAGGCTTGCAGCACACGAATCATGGTCGATTCCCTCCATAAGCAGCACCATCCCCAAGCAGCTCGGGGTATCATAGGGGCAGCCTACACCTTCAACCTGAGTTTAAGTCAAGGAGTTATCATGGCGACGCCGACCACGGCAGCAGCCCCCAGCTTAACCATCGGCGCGGTGGCGCAGTCACTTGGCCTCCGCACCTCGGCCGTGCGCTACTATGAGCGGATTGGCCTCATTCCACGCCCGATGCTCATCAACGGCCAGCGGCGCTATGACCCGAGTATCCTGCCGCTGCTCCAGCTGATTCAGGTTGGGCAGCAGGCCGGGTTCAGTCTGTCAGAGCTACACACCCTCGTGCATGGGTTTGATCCCATGACGCCGCCATCGGACCGCTGGCAAGACCTTGCCCACACCAAGCTGGCCGAAATCCGCGCCCGGATGCAGCAACTTGCCGCCATGGAGCACATGCTCCTGGGCGCCCTCGCGTGCACCTGTCCCACGGTGACGGCGTGCGCCGGCGATGGCACCGCACTTTGCGGCGTGTCGGCGCCGGCTGCGGTGCTGCTCGATGGCCGCCTACCAAATATTCCCCTTCGAACGGACAGCGCCACGGGCCACCCGCAGGAGCATGGGCCAGGGCCGCGCCGGTCTGATCATTGCTGTTCGCCGATCGCCCCAGGAGAGCGCCCAGCGGTTGTTGGCAATGCTCAACGCCGTGACGACTGACGAAACCGTCACCAACTCGCTCGATTTGATCTGCGGTGACACAGAAGGAATGCATATCGATGGATCGGACCACCTTTATCCAGCAGTATGGGCGCATCAAGCGGGTCGCGCAGATTGAGCAATTGGTTGTCCCTCTGCGGCACCCGGCGCCCGTCGGCGACCCAGCGGCACCACTCTTTCCGGGCCATTTTTATACGACCGGCTATGGCCTGCCGACGGTCGATCCCCAGCGGGAGGACCAGCCCTGGGCGGCGCTTGCCGATGCCCGGCAGCGGACCACCAAATGGGTGCGCAAGCTCAGGGCCGGTGGCTGTGGCGCGCTCCAATCCGACAGGCCGTATCCCTATGTCCCGTTCATCTGTCAGCTGGCGGCGCCCGTGGCGGGGCCTGGGATCGCTGATCAGCTGGTGGCAGCGCTGGGCCTGGCGGCGGTCGGATATGACGTGCGCCTCGCGGATGCCCCGCCATGGGTGTTCTGGCCGGCGGCGGACACACCTGGCTATGCCGAGGAGTTGCCGGAGCCGATGCTTGTCCACTATGCGCAGGTCAGCGCGTGGATGACTGCGGCTCTCACCACGCTGATTGAGATCCGGCTGGCGCCAACCGCCCTGGAGTTCCCGGTCATCTATGGCGGGCTCCGGCCAGCGGGACTCTTTGTCGGCGTGATGACCGTGTGGCATTGGGGCTAGCCACCTCGCGCAGCCCTGCGAGCCTGGTGGCGCACAATCTGCTGCACCACGCCATTCGATGTACAGCCAGTGAGAAGGGAGCACCGATGGACCTGCGAACCGGAACCTGCCCCCAGTGCCAGGGCACGGCAGTCCATGTGATTGATGGGTCGACATTAACGGGTGCTAATCGTATTCCCGTGAGTGCCTTTGGGCATGCCAGCCTCAATCGGTATATCTGTGCCGACTGTGGCTTCACCCAGGAATGGATGGAGGATCCCGAGGATCGCCGCCGCATTGCCAAGAAGTGGCCGGCGGTGCGTCCCGACAATGAGCGCCGGTAGCGGTCGGGAGCGGGGCCGGGCTGGGCGACACAATGGCGATGGCGCCGTTTGGCCTGGGACTGAGGCTCGAATCGCTACCGCCCTGGTATGTTGGGGCAACCAGATGCGCTCCTATCAACTGGCTCTTGGTTGACCATACATCGCCGGCTTGGGGCTGGGTTGGTTATCAGCGGTGGGCCTGCGATGACGATCCGACGCTACGGCGCCGACATGGTTATTGGTGTGCATGCGGTGAAGCAGGGGGCCAATATGAATCCATCGCCCCTGCTCGCCCGCCTACGTGCCACCGCACCGCATCGCGTGTGTCTCAAAGCTCCCCACAACGCCAGCTTGACGTTGCGTGCTGCCGCCTTAGCGCGTGATGAGCCGAAGAAGCCGCGTGATGACCAGGGCCACCAACGAGCCAGCCAGCCAGCACACGCCAACCGCCCAGAAGCCAAATTTGACCGTTGCCGCCGTCGAGTACAGCGGGGCGAGCCAATCCGGAAAGCCCAGCGGGTCGGCCAGCATCACAAACGAGAGCACATTTTCAACCACATCGCACAAGCCGGCCATGGGAATCGCCAGGGCGAACCAGATGCCCAGCGACCGAAAGCGACTCGCGGGGGCGTGCAGCCGGGCCAGCAGGGTCCCCAGCGCGAGGCCCATCAGGCTGGTCGCACCGATAAACAGAAAGTCCAGCCATTGCGTGCGCACATAGATCGGGAATGTCCCGAGCTGAAGCATGACCTGATAGTATGATTTGATCGTGCTCGCGTCAAAGGCGGTTTGGCCCACGATGAAGGGCACCGGAAACCGCGAGGCCGCGTAGCTGGCCTCCAGGATGCTGTTGGCCAGACCGGTCAGTCCAACGCTGACAAGGGCGGCGATCACCAGCCAGAGGATGCTGGGGCGATCGGCAAGGCGGGCGAGCAGGCGGCGGGGCCGTGACGGGGCGATTGATTGTGTGGTCATGCTGGTGCTCCTGTCCTGTTTAAGCTATGCTTCATTCCAAGGAATAAAGATTACGAAACAGAATATACATTCCTTGGAATGTTTTGTCAAGAGCGCGATTGCCGCCCGCTGCATGAAGGAGCCAATCATGACCAACCAACCGCCGCTAAGCGGCCAGCTGGCGATCCTCCTGGGCATCGCCAGCCAGCTGTACACCACCCGCATGACCGCCCAGCTGGAGCCCCACGGACTTTCGCTGTCTCAGCTGGCGGTGCTGAGCCATTGCGCCCGCCACCCCGACCAGCGCTGGACGGTCTCGGGGTTGGCGACGGTGATGGAGATCAATCAGCCGGGGATTACCAAGATTGTCCAGAAACTGCTCGGCCGCGCGCTGCTGCATGCCCAGCCCGACGCCGATGATGCGCGGAAGAAACACCTCCAGATCACGCCGGCGGGCATAGACGCATTGCAGGCGGTGTATGAGGCGCTCGATCCTGATGTGGAGGCGTGGTTTCGCGACTGGACCGTGCCGAACATGGAGCAGTTTCGGGCTTCCCTCGAAACCCTGATTGGATGGTTCGACAGCCACCGTCTGGCCAAAGAAGAATGATCGATTTGTTGCTCTCTACGGAATGAAGAAAGGCTTGCCATGACCCTTGCCCGCAAAGGAGCCCGCGCGATCATGGTCACCGGTATCTGCTATCGCTGGACGGTGGCCCCAAACGATGAACCGGGGATGGCGATTGTGGTGGAAGCCGCCAGCGTGCCCGGGCAACGGCTCGTGGCGTGGGTGGCCCATGGCACCATCATCACGCCGCGGCTGGTCCAGGCGGTGATCGGCTGGGCGCTCCAGCGCGACTGGCAGCCGCAGCGACGGGGACCTACGCGCATCCTACACCTAGAACCTGCCACCCTGGCGGAGCTGCATCCAGCCCACGCCCAGGACCGCCAGCCGCCGGCCCCAGGCGATGCTGCGCTGCAAACACCCGCAGCAGCCGGAGAGGCGATGGAGACACCGTATGTTGATTGACACCCGATCCATTGCTTGCAGGGCCCAGGCCACTCGGCGGCAGAATCCCACAGCGGCCCTGCTCACACGGTGCGTCGTCGGTGGCGGCGCGCTGGGGATCGGCGCTCTGCTGGCTGCTGACGGACACCGGATCTTTCCACTGCGGGCTGGCATCCGCCGCCCAAGGGACGAGGAGGACCTATGACCCAATCGATTCTGCTTATTGGCCCAATGGGCGCGGGCAAAAGCACCATCGCGGCCTTGCTTGCCGCCCAGCTGGCGCTGCCGCACTGTGCGCTCGATGATGTCCGCTGGGACTACTACGATGAGCTGGGCTACGATCACGAGCTGAGCAAGCGGCTGGCCGATGAGCAGGGGCCGCTCGCCCTGATGGCCTACTGGAAGCCGTTTGAGGCCCACGCCGTTGAGCGGGTGGTTGCGGCCTATCCGGGCCATATCATCGATTTTGGAGCGGGCCACTCGGTGCAGGATGATCCGGCGCTAGCTGCCCGGACCCAGGCCGCGCTGGCTGGCCACCATGTG
The DNA here is from genome assembly GCA_036406115.1 of Herpetosiphonaceae bacterium. Taxonomy (GTDB): domain Bacteria; phylum Chloroflexota; class Chloroflexia; order Chloroflexales; family Herpetosiphonaceae; genus DASWWB01. The sequence continues at coordinate 7,144 of DASWWB010000655.1, read as the reverse complement.
ATCCTGCTGCTCCCCGATCCTGACCCGGCGGTGTCGATCCAGATTCTGACGCCCCGCCTGGAGGCGCTGCTTGAGGCGCATGTGGGGCGAGTGATTCCGGAGGTGGTGGCGGCCAATGAAGGCTTCATCCGGCATCCTGCCAACGCCGCCCTGGCGACCCATGTGCTGTACACCGCTGGGAAGCGCCCGGAGGAGACCTGCGCTGAGCTGGTCGCCCACCTGCGCAAGGTGGGGGGCGCCTGAACCGCGATGGAGGACGCCGCATGATGCCACTCCCCGACGAGATCGAGGCTGGCCTCGGCGCGGCCGTTAGGGGAGGCGGATGGCGTTCACATCGATGCCATAGGCCCAGCCCTCGGTCAGCACCCACAGCATCGACCCGCGCGCGGCATAGGTCACGCCGTTGATGGGATGCCCCGCCGTGTCTCGGAGCGTACACGCCTGGAGCGGGCGCCAGGGATCGCTGGGCATCCGCGCAAACACATGCAGCCCGTGCGGCTGGCTGAACACATTGACCGCCAACACATACTCCGTCCCGACGGCGAGATACCAGTATCCCGCCTCCGTCCAATCACCAACATGCCGCACCTGCTCCCGCTCAATCACCACCACCGGATAGCGCGCCCGCCAGCGATGCTCATAGGCATACCAGACCTCCGTATCGGACACCACCGTCACGCGACAGTCATCGACCGGCATCGGGCTCGTCGTGAACGGCAGGGGCGTCTGGTACACCACCTGCCCCTGGTCATCAAGCGCCACAAAGCCCACCCCACCCGTGGGATGGAGCCAGCCGGCATTGCCGAACAGTCCTTCATCGAAATACCCCAGCCAGATCGTCCCCGACGGCGCCACCTGGAGCGAGGAGATCCCATCGCCGAGGAAGATCTCCCGCTCCACCTGGCCGGCGGCATTGATGATCTGCCCATTGGGGCGGGCGGGATGGCCCCGGGTACAGCCAACCAGGAACCGCTGGCCGGGAAGCTCGTGGCACCAGCTCAGGCGGGGGTGACGGGGGAGAGGGATCGTCGTTGCGCCCCGGTGATCAATGACCGTGCAATCATACCCTGACACGTCGCCGGCAGCCTGGGCCGCATGGGACGCACTCAGGAACGTCAGGCGCTGGGTTGGCCCCACCGTCATGCTCACGAGGCGCTGCTGCGCCAGCGCAGCGGGCAGCGCCTCGCGGTGCGTTGGCTGAAGATCGAGCATCACCGTACCTCTCGTTTCAGAACCAGCGGTCCGCTGGGGATCATTCGTACATGTGTCCTACCACGTCGTCGCCGCTAAAACGGACATTTCGCCGCAATACGGGCGCTGATTGCCGTCGCCAGCGGCACAAGGTCGTCGGCGTAGTCAGGATCAAGCTCCACAATGATCCCGGTCCGGCATTGCGCAACCAGCACCACCTGGCGCGGATTCGGGCTCCGATCGAGATACCCCAGGTCCCCAACCGCCAGCGTCGGCAGGTTCGCCGTCCCATCTTGCCGGGCCAGGATCTCGTTGTACCGCTGGACCGACTGCTGGGCCTCCTCCGGCGTCCAGAAGAACGTGATACTAATAGTCCCCCGCACCAGGGACTTCTGCTTCAAGTACAGCCGGATGACATCGGAGCCCCCCAGCAAGAACGAGATATCCGATTCCTCCACGGTGGGCTGCATATCGGGAATCTCTTGCTGCCACAGGAGGTTGACATCAAAGTCCGCAGGAATCTCTGGACGAGGCTCGCGTGTGGGCTGCGGGGGCGTCGGCTGGGGTGGCGGGGGCGTCGCCGAGGGCCGAGGGCGCGGGGACGGAGTGGGCGACGTGCGCGGCGTGGCTGGCGCCGCGGCGGTGCGATCAGCGGCAGCCGGCACGGGGGTCTCGGCTGGTGCCCCGCACGCGGCGAGAACGGCGAGGACCAGGAGACGCACCACCCAACGGCGTGCGCTGAGCGCCGGCTGAACGAGGTCTATCATGCAAATTCCTCCACTGCGGCAGCTAGCGCCGCCGCGTCTTGAGCCTGCTGGAGCAACTTAGCTATCACACTGGCTGCGGAAACGATGATCCCATCCAGCTCGGGATCGGAGCCGGCGACGCCCTCGGTGATCAGCACGTCGTCGGGATTCTGGATGGCCTCGCGCACCTTCCCCGCTGCTTGCGGGCGAGGTCGCCGAGCGCGGCATGGATGTCATTGGGAAGGGTCATTCGCGCTCCTTCGCCTGCGCTCCGAGGTGGTCAAGATTGGCCATCACCAGGCGCGTCTGCGGATGCTCATGGCCCAGCGCCTGGCGCGAAATCACCAGCGCCCGTTCGTACAGCGATCGCGCCGCCGCCGCATCCCCCAGCTGCTGGAGCAGCCCTGCCAGGTTATTCATGCTATTGGCGGTCAGCGGGTGGCCTGGCCCCAGCTGCGCCGTGCGAATAGTCAATGCCCGTTCATACAGAGGGCGGGCACCGGCCGCGTCACCGCTCGCCTGGAGCGCGTAGGCCAGATTATTCAGGCTGCTGGCAACGAGCGGATGCGTGGGATCAAGGGTCTGTTCACAGATCGCCAGCGCCCGCGCATGCAGCGTCCGGGCGCCAACAGCATCGCCCAACGCCTCCAGCAATCCACCAAGATTCGTGAGCCCGATGGCGGTCTGCGGATGTTGCGGCCCCCACACCTGCTCGTAGATCCTGCTGGCCCGTTCATACAACGGTCGTGCCGCCGCATAGTCCCCCATCGCCTTCGCGCTTGCCGCCAGATTCGTCAGGCTTTGCGCGACATCGGGATGAGCCGCCGCATGGAAGTGATCATGGATCGCCAATGCCCGTGCGTACAGGGGCCGCGCCATCGGAAAGTCGCCAATCGCATAATAGTGATAGCCAAGATTACTGCAAAGGGCAGCCATGGCCAGATCCTCCCGCCCCGCGCCTTGCTGGATGATCCACCCAAGATGGCCGAGCAGCGGCGCCGTCGCGGCGGGATAGCCCGCGTCATTGGTGGCAGCCGCCGCCGCAATCAGCGCCGTTTCCACGGCCGCCTGCGCCCCTTCAGCTTGTACAACATTGCTGACAAAGCTATGGACCAGCCGATGCACCGCCACCCCATCCTCTCCCAGCGTGACAAACCCCAGATCCGCCAGACGTCCCAGCGCCATATGCCCCCCCGTGTCCTCGGCGGATAGATCAACACTCGCCAGCAGCAGGTCAAGCGGAATCGGCGTGCCCGGCGCCAGGAAGGCCGCCCGTGCCAGCAGCCCCAGCGCGAGCTTATCGCCCGCCGGATCCAGTCGCTGGTAGCTCACCAGAAAGGTGCGGCCGACGTGGCGATCATGGGCCGTCGTCGAGACATCGCCGTCGTGGATTCCGCGCAGCGAGGGATGGGCGAGGATCACATCACTCCGCAGCTCCGCCAGATAGCCCGCCACGCTGATCCGGCCAAACTGCGCCAGATACGAGCCGGCGAGCTGGAGCGCGAGGGGGAAATCCCCCAGCTCCTCGGCCAGGGCGTCGGCATCTTCCGGTGTCAACCGGGGCGCCAGGTCGCGCAGCAGCGCCGCGCTCGCTGCGCGCGCCAACACATCAAGGCTGTGGGTCACAATGCGACCCGGCCACGACTGCCGGCGGCTGGTGATCAACACCCGACAGCCACCGCTCGATGGCGCCCACTGCTGGACAAGCTGGGGATCTTCCGCGTTGTCGAAGATCAGGAGCCGGGGGATGGGCCGCTGCCAGGCCTCGCGCACCAGGGCCAGCTGCTCGTCCTGCTTCAGCTCGCCATAGCTCGGATGGAGATCGAGCAGCCCCGGCCCGCCGCAGGCCGCGATCTCAGCGGGGATGGCAGCTGGATCGGCAAAGGACAGCCAGAACACCCCGCCGGCAAAGTACGAGCCGTATCGGTGAGCAATTTCGACGGCAACTGATGTTTTGCCGATCCCGCCCAAGCCCGTCACCGCCGCCTTGGGGCCAATCGTCATCCGCGCGCCGCCATGGAGCGTCCGGGCGAGCGCCAGCAGCACATCGTCGCGGCCGACAAAGTGCGGGTTGGCGGCGAAGGGCATGCGGGCGCCGCTCGGCAGCGGGCTGATCGGCGGCAGGGCGGACGCCAGCAGCGCATCGAGGAGATCCTGGGCCTGGTCGAGCGGCGGCTCCCAGCGCGGCTGCCAGGGATGCGCCTGGTGCGTCACCTGGGTGGTGAAATTGACGGTGCTGTGGGAGATGGTGCTGTCGCGGATGCTGGCACTGGCGGCTGGCTCGTCAGACATGGGGCGCTCCTCTCGGTGGTGGGTAGCATGACCATAGCGCAGCGGCGGTGCCGCGTCAAGCTCACTGCCGGCCGCCGATTTCCCCAGGTGGGGGAGCCGGCGCACTCAGCCTCCGGCGCCGGCCCAGCGCTGCCGCTCGAACCTGCGCGCCGCAGCAGGGCTGATTCGCCTCCGCGCTGCCTCGGATCGCATCATTGCCACTGCGGCGCGAATCCGCCCGTCAGACCTGAGGGTTCCGTCCCGCTACCGCTCGCCGGCCGCGCACGCCAGTTCGCGGGCCGGCGCGTCCTCGAAGGCCGGCACGTGGCCCCAGCCGGCGGACGGAGTCTCAGCGATTTCAAGCGGCAACAGCGGGCGAACCGATACCTGGTAGGTTTGGCCGCCCTCGCTGTAGAATTGAATCGCATCGCGAGCGAACAGCGCGTACACTTCGGCCGCCCGCTCGCCCTCCAGGATCAGCTCGGGGCCGTAGCCCGCGTCGAAGCCCTGTGTCAGCACCTCAGTCAGCGCGACTGTCGACGCCGGCCAGGGCCGGTCGACCCCGGTGTCGACGAACTCACCGGGCCGGCCGACCAGCAAGCCCACCCGCTCCGGCTGGTAGGGCGCGAGGTCGTGCGGCGTGTAGTCGCCAAGCATGCGGTAGGTGTCGGCGAGGGCGGACGGCACCTCCGGGCCCTGGCCGTAGTCAGGGGCGGACAGCGCGTAGTCGAGGGCGTAGAGATCGGCGCGGTTGCTGCGCCAGGCATCGACCGCGATCAGGGTTGAGCCGTTGTCAGTGATGCCCGGCTTCACGTAGCCCGCAGCATCGTATTCGAAAAACCCGTTGGCCTCGATCCCGCGCAACAGCGCGCACACCTCGGCTTCGGGCACCCGCGCCGACTCGACGATCCGCCCCAACATCCCGGCATCGTCATAGCTGACCAGGATGACCGTTCCGTCGGCATACACGACCAGATCCGGCAGGAGGCTCCAGGCGATGGCAGGCGTGGTGTAGCCCGGGCTGGTGTACAGGGTCACCAGGACCGGATCGGCCTCCCAGCGCTGCGCGACGGGCGCGGGGACGGCGGTTGGCTGTGCGGGCGCGGCGGGGGTGGCGACAACCGGCGCGGCGGTGGATTGGCTGGGCGTGGCGGGGGCTGCGGTTGGCTGCGCAGACGGGGCGGCGCATCCGCCGACCGCGGCGGCGACGAGCGACATCAGGCAAAAACGGCGAAGCGCGGGAGGAATCACAGGCGGCTCCCTGCATGCATCACGGCCTCGAAATCTTGGGGGTGGGAAGCGGGAACGGGCACGGCGGCAGGACGGCGCGGCGGGCGGCGCGGTTCCGACTCAAGCAGCGCTGCGGCGAGGCGATGCGCGCCTCGCCGCAGCCGGCGGGAGCTGATCAATCGGCGGCGGGCTCCTCGCGGAAGGGCCAGCGGTCGCCGCGCTCCTCGACAGCGTGGATGATGTAGTCCTCCAGCGGCAGCGGGCGGCCGCGCTCGGTCAGCAGCGCCGACAGCTCGCCGCGATGCTGGGCCGAGTGCATCAGCGACTGGAGCAGGAATTGCCAGCGGCTCAGCGTCACCGGGCCGGGCCCGAGCGTGACCGTGAGCGTTTCCGCCAGCGCCTCGGCGGCGCACTCCGCCAGGTAGGCGGCCCGGCCGGCGGCGATCCGCTCGTTGGCCTCCAGCAGGAGTTCGACCGTCTCCAGCGGCCGCCAGTCGGCGGGGACGCCGGCGCCGGACACGTTAGCGAGGAAGAAGCCTTCGGCCTCCAGCATGTGGCGGGCGAGGCCGAACAGCGATTCGCGGATCGGCAGTTCCTCGCGCAGCGCGGCGGGATCGAACTCCGCCAGCGCCGTCAGCGCCACGCGGTTGGCGTTGGCGTTGTAGGCCGAAAGCGATTGAAGAAGCGCGCGTTCCATCAGGACCCCTTTCATTCAATCAAGCCGCCGGCCGCGCGCCTGCGCGGCTTCAGCGGGCCAGGATGAGCAGCAGCGCGGCGAGGACGGCGGGCACCGTTTGCACAAACAAAATGCGCCGGTTGCCAGTCGTCACCGCGCCGAAGACGCCGGCGACCGCGACGCAGCCCAGGAAAAACAGCTTCGCGCCGTAGCCCGCCTCGCCCAGGATCAGCCCCCAGACCAGTCCGGCGGCCAGGAAGCCATTATACAAGCCCTGGTTGGCGGCCAGAACCTTGGTGGCCTCGGCCTGCTCGGGCGTCATGCCGAAGATCCGCCAGCCGCGCGGCGTATTCCACCAGACCATTTCCAGCAGCACGATATAGCCGTGGATCAGCGCGACCAGTCCGACAAGCCCGTTGGCGACGAGTTGCATGGCGATTCCTCCTCGATAGCGCCGGCGCCGGCCGGCAAGATGGCGGTTGACAGGGCATGGTTTTATTCTAGAATGATATTCTAGAATAAAATTCTAGATTGTCAAGCGCCATGCCGGGGCCGCGCGGCGCCAGCGTATAATGGACAAGCCGGGGGCGGAGCCGCGGCGTGGCGGGCAGGGAGGATCGATGGCACGACGGGGACGGAGCGGCGAGGCGGGCAGCGAGCGCCGGCAGGCGATTTTGCAGGCCGCGCTGGCGGTGTTCAACGCCAAAGGGCTGGCCGCCGCGACCATGGACGACATCCGGGCGCAGTCCGGCGCCAGCACCGGCAGCATCTACCACCATTTTCCGGGCAAAGAGCAGCTGATCGCAGCGTTGTACGTCGAGGGCTACCAAGCGCTGCACGGCGAGATGCGAGCGGCGCTCGCCGGGGCGCCGCCGGCGGCGGCCGGAGTGCGGGGGATCGTGGCGGCCTATCTCGGCTGGTTCGAGCGCAGCCCGGCGCTCGGGCGCTTCCTGCTCGCCGCAGCGGGGACCGAGCAGGTCGCCGCCGCCGCCGGCGCCATGCTGCGCGACGCCGCCGAGCTGGAGGCGCT
>DASWWB010000654.1:0-1502 GCA_036406115.1 Herpetosiphonaceae bacterium | reverse complement strand
GACGGGCAGAAGTCGATTTCCGACAGCAAGGAAATCCGCCGCACCGCGCTGATGGGCAAGATTCCTTATTATACGACGATCCCCGGCGCCGAAGCCGCCGTCGAGGGCATCATCGCCTATCGCGACGGCAACCTGGTGGTGCGGCCGCTGCAGAGCTACTTCGCCGCTTAAATGACCCGGCCCGCGCCCGACATCGTCGCGCGGGTCGAAACACTGCTCGGCTGGTCGCCGGAAAGCTGGCGGCCGGTGCAGGGCGGCTATACGCCGTCGGCGCGCTATGCCGTGGCGAACGGCGCTCGCAGCGGCTTCGTCAAGATTTCGACGACGCCGATGACGGCCTGGCAGATCAATCGCGAGATCGTCGCCTATGAGGGCATTGCCGGCCGCTTCGTGCCGCGGGTGCTGGGCGCCGACCCCGATCCCGATGTGCCCATCCTCATCATCGAGGATCTCAGCGCCGCCACCTGGCCGCCACCCTGGACCGACGCCCTGGTAGCAGAGGTGATCGAGACCATCGCCGAGATGCACGCCACGCCCTCGACGCTGCGGCACGGCGGGTTGCTCGAAGGCCGCGAGGCCGGCTGGCCGACGGTGGCGGCGAACCCGGCGCCATTCCTGTCGCTGGGGCTGGTGAGCGCGAACTGGCTCGACCGGGCGCTGCCGGCGCTGATCGCGGCGGAAACATCCGCCGTGCTGGCCGGCAACGCCCTGACCCATCTCGATCTGCGCAGCGACAATCTTTGCCTCACCGCGGATGGGGTGAAATTCATCGACTGGGCCGAAGCCTGCCGCTCCGCCGCCGATGTCGACTTCGCCTTCTTCCTCCCCAGCCTCGCCTACGAGAACGGCCCCCTGCCCGAGCGGCTGCTGCCCGGCCGCCCCGACCTCGCCGCCCTCGTCTCCGGCTTCTTCGCCGCCCGCGCTGGCCTTGCGCCGATCCCGATGTCCCCCTTCGTCCGCCGGGTACAGCACGAGCAACTGAGCACGGCGCTGCCTTGGGCGATCCGGGCGCTGGGGCTGGGCAAGCCGGGAACGCCGGCCTAGGGTCCCTGTCGAGGAGAAGCGATGGCCGCCCCCAGACTCGTGCTGCTGACGGCATTGGCCATGCTGGCCTTTGCCGCCAATTCGGTGCTGGCGCGGCTGGCCTTTGCCACGGCCGGGGCCGAACCCCTCGCCTATACCGGCATCCGCCTCGCCTCCGGTGCACTGGCGCTCGGGCTGCTGCTGGCGCTGCGCGGCCGCCCGCTCACGCCGATCGGCGGCAGTTGGGGCGGCGCGGCGGCGCTCTTTGCCTATGCGATGCTGTTTTCCATCGCCTATGTGCTGCTCGGCGCGGCGGTCGGGGCGCTGATCCTGTTCGCCTCGGTGCAGATCGGCATCATCGGCTGGGCCATCCGCCGGGGCGACCGGCCCGGCGCGCTGGAATGGGCCGGCATTGCGCTGGCTTTTGCGGCGTTGGTCTATCTGGTCTCGCCCGGGCTGGTGGCGCCGCACCCGCTGGG
>DASWWB010000653.1:0-9026 GCA_036406115.1 Herpetosiphonaceae bacterium | reverse complement strand
GTCTCAAGCCTGCTGAGCCGCCCGGCGGCCCCCGCCCAGGCCGCGGGGCCGACGATCGATCCCGCGCTCGCCAGCGCCTTGCGCGCGGCCCGGCCGACCGATGTGCTCCGCGTCGTCGCGACCTTTGATCAGCCGCTCGGCGCCCTCCAGGGCCGCAACCTGCTGGGCCTGGTCACGAAGGGGCAGCTGCTGAGCCGCCTGCCAATGGCGCTGCTGGTCGCGACGCCGGCGCAGCTCTCGTTGGTCCGCGCGCTGCCCGGCCTGCGCTCGCTCTATCTTGACAAACAGCTCCAGTATTTCCTCCATGAGAGCGTGGCGCTGATCGGCGCTGACCGCGTGCGGACCGACCTGGGCTTCGACGGCTCAGGCGTGACTGTCGCCGTCATCGACTCAGGCGTGGACGGCACCCATCGCGACCTGCCCTACGGCAGCAAAGTGAAGCAGAATGTCAAGCTGGTCGGCACCGGCGATCTGCTGCCGGGCCTGCCGACCGCCGGCCTGGTCGTGCCGCTGGAGAACCTGCCCACTAGCGAGACCAGCAGCGGCCACGGCACCCACTGCGCCGGCGTCATCGCCGGGAGCGGGGCGGCGAGCGGCGGCTACTACGCAGGCGTCGCCCCCGGCGCCCAGCTTGTCGGCGTCGGCGCCGGCGATGCAATCTTCATCTTCACCGCGCTGGCCGGGTTCGATTGGGTCCTGGCCCACCAGCAGGAGCTCGGCGTCCGCGTGATCAGCAACAGCTGGGGCACGACCGGCGCCTTCGATGCCGCCGATCCGGTCAACGTGGCCAGCAAGCAGGCCCATGACGCAGGCATCGTGGTCGTGTTCGTCGCCGGCAACGAAGGTCCGGCCAACGACACCCTCAATCCGTATAGCGTGGCCCCCTGGGTCATCGGCGTCGCGGCGGGCAACAAAGACGGCGCCACGCTGGCCGACTTCTCGTCGCGCGGCCGGCCCGGCGACGCGCTCTACCATCCGACGATCACCGCGCCTGGCGCCGGCATCGTCAGCACCCGCGCCCTCAACAGCATCCTGCCCGTCCTGGGCCTGCCGGATGACGCCCAGCTCAATCCGGCCTGGATTCCCTACTACACCACGATGAGCGGCACCTCGATGGCGACACCCCACATCGCCGGCGTCGTGGCCCTGATGCTTGACGCCAATGGGGCGCTGAGCCCGGATCAGGTCAAGCAGATCCTGGAGAGCACCGCGACCCCCATGCCCGGCTACAGCCGCCACGAGGCCGGCGCGGGCTATGTCAATGCGTTCGCGGCGACCCAGGCGGCGCTGGCGACTCCGTAGTCGGTTCCATCCAGGCGGGGCGGCTCGGAGTCCCACGCTCCGCAGCGGCGCCGCGCTTGATCCCGCTCCGCTGCCCGGCTCGTCGATGGCATGACTATCGATGAGCCGGGCCCAGATCATCAGCTCCGCAGCACCACCCAGGAACACCACCAATGCGCCCTGGCGCGGCCACGAGATCCGCAGTACAGTATCGGGCAGAAGCTGTGTCTGGTCGCGCCACAGCGATGCGCGGGCGATGCCGCTGACACCGGTGGCGGCGCGCGGTCCGTCGATTCCCGCGCAGCGCCCGGGGCGCGACCAAGATCCGCCGGCGATGGAAGGAGGGCCGCTTATGCAGACGATGGAAGCGTATCTGGCGCAGGACCGGCGACGCGCCCTCATGCGGGACGAGCCGCTGCCGCAGCGCGCGGACGGCTCGCTGCTCTTCGCCGATATGTCCGGCTGGACGGCCCTGACCGCCTCCCTCACGCACACCCACGGCCCGCGCCACGGGATCGATGCGCTCACCCAGCAGCTCAATCGAGTCTATGATCTCTTGATCGCGCAGGTCGATGCGGCCGGCGGGAGCGTCGTCCACTTCGCCGGCGATGGCATGACGTGCTGGTTTGACGGAGACACGGGCCTGCGGGCGATCTGGTGCGCCCAGGCGATGCAGGCGCAGCTGGCCCGGCTCCCGGCGCCCGGCCCCGCCGACGTGCCAGTGGCGCTCGCGGTCCGGGCCGCGATCACAACCGGGACCGTCCGGCGGTTCGCGGTCGGCGACCCCGCCATCCAGCTGCTGGATATCCTGGCCGGCCCCGTCCTCCAGCGGCTGGGCCGGCTTGAGACGCTGGCCATGCAGCATGAGGTCATCGTCGACGCCGCCGCGCTGGCCGGAATCGCCGAGCCGGTGGCGGTGCGGGACTGGCGCAGCCTGCCCGATGGCTCATTGCGGGCGGGCGTCTTGGACCTGGCCGCGCCCATCGCGGCGCCGCCCGCGCCAGCTGATGACGGCAGCCCCGCCGCCCCGCTCGCCCGCGCCGTCCTGCGCCCCTGGCTCCTGCCGGCGGTCTTCAACCATCTTGCGACCGGCGCGGGGGAGTTTTTGACCGAGCTGCGCCCGGCGGCCATCTTGTTCGCCCGCGTCGCCGGCCCGGACGACGCCGACGATCCGGCGGCGCACGCTGCCCTGGACGCCACCGTGCGCCAGGCCCAGGCGGTCATCCAGCGCTACGAGGGGGCGCTGCTCAGCCTGCACAGCGATGCCGTCGGCGTGGTGGTGGGGGCGGCCTTTGGCGTCCCGGTCGCCCACCAAGACGATCCGCTGCGCGCGGTCGCCGCCGCCGAGGAGCTGCGGCAGGGGGCGCCGGGCGCGACCGCCGCGTTTCAGATCGGCCTGGCCCACGGCATTGTGCGGGCTGGCGCGTATGGCGGACATCAGCGGCGGGCGTATGGCGTGCTGGGGGATGAGGTCAATCTGGCCGCGCGCTTGATGAGCCAGGCCGCCCCGGGCGAGGTTCTGGCGAGCGAGCCGCTCCAGGCTGCCACCGCCGCGCGCCGCCGCTGGCATCCGCTCCCGCAGCGGCGGCTGAAGGGCAAAGACATCCCACTCACCCCGTACCGGCTCGACACCAGGCGCGCCGGGGCGGACGAGAGCGGCGCAGGGCCGGCCAGCTCCGCGCCGCTGGTTGGCCGCGCCGCCGAGCTGGCGCTGATTCAGGAACGCCTGGCGCGTGCCGCCGGCGGTCGCGGCCAGATCATCGCCATCCACGGCGAGGCGGGCATGGGCAAGTCGCGCCTGCTGGCCGAGGTGTGCGCGACTGCCGGGCAGGCGGGCTGGACAATCGCCCGCGGCGCATGTCCCTCCTACGGCTCCACCCCGGCCTATGGCGTATGGCAGCCCATCTGGCGAACCCTGTTCGCGGTCCCGGCGGCGCTTCCGCCCGCCGGCCAGCAGGCCTGGCTCGCGGAGCAGCTCCGCGCGCTCGATCCCCTGCTGCTGGCCCGGCTGCCGCTGCTGGGCACGGTGCTTGGCCTGCCGCTCGAAGACAATCCGCTGACCGCCAGCTTCGACGCCGCCACGAGGAAAAAATCGCTTGAGGATCTGCTCGTCGCCTGCCTGCGGGCCCGCGCGCGCGGCGGGAGCGAGCGCCTGCTCCTGGTGCTGGACGATTGCCACTGGATCGATCAGCTCTCCCAGGAGCTGCTGGTGCGAATCAGCCGCGCCATCCCCCGGCTGCCCGTCGCGCTGATCGCGGTCGCCCGCCCGCCCGACCCTGCGGCGCCCCCGTCCCCGCTGACGGGCCTGGCCCATGCGACCACGCTCGCGCTCGCCGAGCTGCCCCCGGCGGAAAGCGCACGGCTGCTCGCGGCGCTCCTGGCCCGCACCCGCACGGCGCTGCCCCCGGCGCTGCGGCGGCAGCTGATCGAGCGCTCGCAGGGCATCCCTTTTTACCTGGAGGAGCTGGCGCAGTTCATCGCGGAGCAGCCGGCGGCGAGCGCCAGCACGGAGCTGCCCGCCAGCCTCCACAGCCTGATTTTGAGCCGGCTGGACCTGCTGAGCGACCGCCAGAAAGTCACGGTCAAGGTCGCCAGCATTATCGGACGGCTGTTCCGGGCCAGCTGGCTCTGGGGCTACCAGCCGACGCTCGGCGCGCCGCCGGCCGTTCTTGATGATCTCGCCACCCTGAGCCGGCTGGAGATCACGCCGCTGGAGCGCCCGGCGCCCGATCCCACCTATGGGTTCAAGCACGCCCTGACCCACGATGTTGTCTACGATAGCCTGCCGCCCACCATGCGGGCGCAGCTCCACGAGCAGCTCGCCGTCTTCCTGGAGACCGGCCCGCAGCCCGACCGGCAGGCGCCGCTGCTCGCCTTTCACTACGCCCGCAGCGCCAATCGCGCCAAATACCAGCGCTACGCCCGCCAGGCCGGCGCGGCGGCGCAGGCGGCGGGCGACTACGGCACCGCCCAAACCTACTACGCCGCCGTGCTGCCCGCGCTGGCGGAGGCCGAGGCGCAGGCGGATGTCCGGTTCCAACTGGGGACAATCGCCGATATCCTCGGCCAGTGGCCGGCGGCGCTGGGGCACTACGCCGCGATCCTGGAGCAGGCCGAGGCCGGCGCGGTCGGCCTGCGCTGGCGCGCGCTGGCGCTCCATGCCAGCGGCCGGGTCCGCACCCGCCAGGGCGAGTACACCCGCGCCCTCGCCGATCTCGATGATGCTGAGGCGGCGATCGAGGAAGATGGGGACACGGCGCTCCGGATCCAGGTGCTGATCGACCGCGCAAATGTCCAGTGGCGGCAGGGCGCGCTGGCGGAGGGGCGGGACCAGCTCGATCTGGCCCTCCGCCTGGCCCTGGCCGCCGACGATCAGCCGGCCTTGGCGCGGATCTACGGCGCCCTGGGCAACCTGACCTACTCGCAGGGCGACGGCGCGACGGCGGTCGACTATCAGCGCCGCGGCTATGCGATCCACCAGGCCATGGGCAATCGCATGGGCATGGCGGCGTCGCTCATCAATCTTGGCATGGCGGAGATGATCGCCGAGCGACTTGAGCCGGCGCGCCAGCTGCTTGAGCAGGCGCTTGAGCTGATGCAGGAGATAGGCGACCAGCGGGGCGTGATGATCTGCCTGCTCAATCGGGCGACCGTGGCCTACCGGCTCGAGGACTGGGAGGATGCGCTGGAGCGCTACCGCCAGAGCATCGTCCTCGCCCGCGATCTCGGCGATCTTCTGGCCTTCTCCTACGGCCTGCTCGGCATGGGCGCGGTCGGCGCGGCCCGCAACACCGGCGCCGATCACGAGCGGGCGCTGCGCCTGCTGGCCGCCGCCCAGGCCAATGCGACTGCCCTCCAGGCGGTGCTGGAGCCCTACGAGCAGGCCATCTACGAGGAAGCCATCGCGCGGATCCGGCAGGGGATGGATCCCGCCGCGTTTGACGCCGCCTGGCGGGACGCCCTGGCCCAGCCGCTCGCCGCCGTGGTCGCCGCGGCGCTGGGCGAGGCGTGAGCAGCCGGGGACGATCCGTCCTGCGAACGCGCGCCGGTGCTGCCGTCGCCGCCCCGGCGCCGGCGCAGTATGATAGGATAGGCGGACCATCCCCCTAGTGTGAGGTACGCCCATGACCGTTGATGCAGCCCTGGCCTGGATTGACGAGCGCCGCCCCGCCCTGCTGGCGGCCTTTGGCGATCTGCTCCGCATCCCCTCGATCAGCACCGATCCCGCCTACGCGCCGGAGGTGCGGCGCTGCGCCGACTGGCTGGTCGCGGCGTTCGCGCGGATCGGCTTTGACAACTGCCGCACGATCGATACCGCCGGGCATCCGGTTGTCTACGGCGAGTGGCTCCGCGCCGGCCCCGCAGCGCCCACCATTCTGGTCTACGCCCACTACGATGTCCAGCCGGTCGACCCGCTGGAGCTGTGGGAGACGCCGCCGTTCGAGCCGTCCGTCCGCGACGGCAGGATCTACGCGCGGGGAGCGATCGATGATAAATGCGGCGCGTTTGTCAATCTGGCCGCCTTCGAGGCGCTGCTGGCGACGGCGGGGGCGCTGCCGGTCAACGTCAAGCTGCTGTTCGAGGGCGAGGAGGAGACGGGCTCGCCGGCGATGGAGCCGTTTGTCCGCGACCACCGCGAGCTGCTGGCAGCGGATCTGCTGCTGATCTGCGACGGTGGCTCGCTGCCGGACCGGCCGCTGATCTTCTACACCGCGCGCGGCATCGCCAGCGCCGAGGTGCTGGTGCGCGGCGCCCGGCACGATGTCCACTCCGGCCTCTTTGGCGGCGTCGTGCCCAATCCGATCCACGCCGTGAGCGCCATGATCGCCGCCCTGCACGACGCGAGCGGCCGCATCCAAATCCCGGGGTTTTACGACGGCGTGCGGGAGCCCGACGCTGCGGAGCAGGCCCGGATGGCCTCCCAGGAGGATGATTTCGAGCAGATGCTGCGCCGCGAGACCGGCCTGGGCGCCTTCTGGGCGCCGGAGCTCGGCTCGCTGGTCACGCGCGCCACCGCGCTGCCGACCTGCGATGTCAACGGGGTGTGGGGCGGCTACCAGGACGCGGGGGTCAAGACGATCATCCCCGCCGAGGCCGGCTTCAAGGTGACAATGCGGCTGGTCGAGGGACAGGATCCCCAGGCGGTCCAGGCCTCTTTCCAGCGCCTCATCCAGGGCTTCGCCAGCGACGCGATCCAGGTCCAGGTGACGACCGGCCCCGCGAGCTACCCGGCGACCTTGCTCCGCGACGGCCCCGTGATCGACGCTTTGCAAGAAGCGTTTCAGGCGACCTGGGGACGGCCCGCCGCGCTGTACCGCCAGGGCGGCTCGGTGCCGATCATGGGCATGTTCCAGCGCGAGCTGGGCATCGATCTCGCGACTCTCGGCTTCGGCACCGGCGACAACGGCCACGCCCCCAACGAGTACCTGATCGTCGACGAGCTGTTTCGCGGCATGGCGACCGCCATCCATTTCTATGCGCGCCTGGGCGCCCTCGCGCCCTGGGGCCGCGCGGCATCGGCCGAGGCTCCGTCTGATCAATCCGCGACCGCCTAGCGAGCGGTCATTTGCCGCGAATGGCGAAGGGGACTGTCAGCTGACAGTCCCCTTCGCCATTCGCGGGTCCCGGATCGCGGCGAGGCCGCTAGGGGCTGCCGCCCGCCGTCACGATGGTCCGCATCCGCGCGACATCGCGCATGGGCGGCGCCCCGAAAAGCCGTTTGTATTCCCGGGTGAAGTAGGCGACATCCTCATAGCCCACGCGCGCGCCGGCGCTGGCGGCGTCCAGATCCTCGCCCAGCAGCAGCCGGCGCGCCTCCTGGAGGCGGAGGTGGCGCTGATACTGGCCCGGGCTCATGGCGGTCACCGCCTTGAAGTGGCTGTGGAAGCTGGAGACGCTCATCCCCACCTCGTGGGCCAGCGCCTCGACCCGGAGCGGCTGCTGGAACTCGCGCTTGATCCGCTCGATCGCCCCCACGATGCGATGGGTCGCGCCGCCGATGGCCGCGATCTGGCGCAGGCGCCCGCCCTGGTCGCTGACCAGCAGCCGGTAGATCAGCTCGCGCGTGAGCAGCGGGGCCAGGAAGCGCGCATCATGCGGCGCGTCGAACAGCCGCGCCAGGCGCACGACGACATCCAGCAAGCCGCCCGCCAGCGGGTTCACGGTCATGGCGCGGATGGAGGTGGCGTCGCCTGGCGCCGGGTAGCCCGCCTCGACCATCACCGAGCCCACCAGCGTCGGCGGGAGATTCAGGCGCAGGCTCAGGTAGGGATGCGCCGGCGAGGCCTCGACGACGTGGCTGGTGATCGGCAGCTCGGCTGTCGCAAGCAGATACTGGGCCGGATCATAGCGGTAGCGGTCATTGCTCAGCAGCACGACCTTGCTGCCCTGGGCGATCACGCAGAAAGACGGGGTGGTGACGCCGTGGAGCGGCTCGGTCGGATTCGAGACGCGGTGGAGATACAGTCCCGGCAGCGGCTGGACGGTCCCGTCGCACGGCAGCTGCTGCGCGACGCGCGCGACCAATTCCTCGCGGTGGGCGGCGGCGTGGGCGCGCTCCCAGCCGGCATGGTGTTCGGAGAGCGGGTGCATGGGATTCCTCAGCGGCGCATGTCGCCTGTTTTCCATTCGAAATTTGGAGGATTCTCCAAATCTTGGCGAAAATCATCATATCACATGCCGCCGACGCGGGCCTATACTTGCCTCACGCGGAGCGCTACCGCAGCAAACGGCCAACTTATGATGAAATGCATGAAAAGGAGGCGCCCATGCGCGCAACTGTGATGTACGGCGCCGGCGATGTCCGGGTCGAGACAGTGCCCGACGCCCGGCTGATCGAGCCGACCGACGCCCTGGTCACTGTCACCCACGCCTGTATCTGCGGCAGCGATCTCTGGCCCTATCAATCGATGCGGCCGACCGAGGCCGGCCGCCGGATGGGCCACGAGTTCATCGGCGTCGTCGAGGCGGTCGGCACCGACGTGCGGACCGTCAAGCGCGGCGATCTGGTTGTGGCGCCGTTCGCCTGGTCGGACGGCACCTGCGTCTTCTGCCAGTCCGGCTTGCAGACCTCCTGCCTGCACGGCGGCTTCTGGGGCGGGACGGAGCTGGATGGCGGCCAGGGCGAGGCAGTGCGCGTACCGCACGCTGACGGCACCCTGGTGGCGCTGCCGGTCGGCCGCGACGACGCGCTGCTCCCGTCGCTGCTCACGCTCTCCGATGTGATGGGCACCGGCCACCACGCGGCGCTGGCGGCCCGCGTCAGCCCAGGCCAGACCGTGGCAGTCGTGGGCGATGGCGCGGTGGGGCTCTGCGGCGTGATCGCGGCCCGCCGCCTGGGCGCCGAGCAGATTATCCTGCTCGGACGCCACGCCGACCGGATCGCCCTCGGCCGGGCGTTCGGGGCGACGGAGATTGTCAGCGAACGCGGCGAGGCGGCGGTCGAGCGCGTGCGCGAGCTGACCCGCGGCCTGGGCGCGCACGCGGTGCTGGAGTGCGTGGGCCACGGCGCCGCCATGGACACCGCGATCGCCATCGCCCGGCCAGGCGGCGCGGTCGGCAGGGTCGGCGTGCCGCAAGACAGCGCCATTCCCGCCAGCCAGCCGTCGTTTTTCAAGAACGTCACCATCGCCGGCGGCCCGGCGCCGGTGCGCGCCTACATCGGGGAGCTGCTGCCGGACGTGCTGGAGGGCCGGATCGAGCCGGGCCGCGTGTTCGATCGGGTCATCGCGCTTGACGGCGTGCCC
>DASWWB010000652.1:0-9745 GCA_036406115.1 Herpetosiphonaceae bacterium | reverse complement strand
GGTCGGGGTGGTGGTCGGGGTGGTGGTCGGGGTGTCGGTTGGCGTGTTGGTCGGCGTGTTGGTCGGCGTGTTGGTCGTCGGCGTGATGGTGATGATCCCGCTGGCGCTGGTGGCAGTCTGCCCGTCGGGGTTGGTCACTGTCACGGTGCGAGCGCCGAGGGCAGCGCCCATATCCACCGTGATATTGAGTGAAATCTGGGTCGGACTGGCATAGGTGACGCTATTCACCGTCACTCCGCCGCCGTTGACGCTGGCCGCGATCCGGTTCGGAAAGCCGGCGCCGGGATCGTAAAAGCCCGATCCGCCGCTGGAGGCGCCGGTGATCGTGACAGTGGCGGTCGTCCCCTGCTCCGCCGAGGCCGGGCTGCTGCTCGCGGGCGTCGCCGGGGGCGGCGCGAGCACCTTGACCACCTGCACGCCATACGAATCAGTCGCATTGGTGAATTCCTGAATCGTCCACATCGTCATATCGTCGCTGGGATCCAGGCTTGTGTAGGAATAGCTGCCCCATTTGCGGCCGGTCGCTCCGCCGGGATCGGCGGCGGGATTGTAGGCGAAGGTGCTGGCGGTGTAGCGGGTCGGCGGGTCGATGGTGCCGAGCGTGGCGCCGGCCAGGCGGCTCGTCATGGCCGCGTTGGCGGGCGCAGCCAACCCGGCGCTGCTGAACCCGATCACCGCGTGGCCCTGGCCGGACACCGCCACCGTCGGGATCCAGTAAAAGATAGGGTTGGTGGCGGCCGAGTCAAACACAGTCCCGGCCTGCACCAGGCTCGGCGTGGCGGTCATATTCTGCAGCTCATACCAGCGTACGGAGTTGCGGGCGCCCGTCGCCGTGCTGGCTACGCCGGCGCTGTTGGTCCTGAAGCTATGCGCGGTCCAGAGCCGGCCATTGCGGATCATGGCCCCGTAGAGCCGATCATCCAGTCCGTCGAGCTGGCCGTTCGAGCCGCCGGTGTTGCCGAGATGCGGCACCCGCGTGGGAAACGTCGTCGTGGGCACGGTGAGCGAGATGTTGCCCGACAGGGTCGGGGTGCCGCCGGGATTGCTGACGCGCCGGATCATCAGCGTGCTGAACGTGGCGTTGTCCACCCCGATGAAGTAGCCTTCGGTCGCCGTCGCATCGAAGTTGTCAACGCCCTGGGGAAAAAGAGGGCCGGCTCCGGTCCCACCGGACACCAGCCCGGCGAAGGACGTGACCACGATCGGCCCGGCGCCGAGGATGGAACTTTTGCGGACCACATAGCCGTTGGTGCCCGCGAAGGTTGCGCTGGTGGTGAACATATTCGCGCCGATGTACAGCGCACTGGCATCGATGCCCAGGCTCGCGTTGTCGGCGATGTCCGTGGCGCTGACTTGGAAAAAGAAGAAGGTCCAGGTCGTGCCGGAGCCGATCACCCCGGCGCTGGCGGCGTCGCTGACGGCGAGCAGCACCCGGTTGGTCTGATTCCCCGCTTGGCCCGGATCATCGGTGACCATCAAGAACCAGCGCCCGGTCGCGCGGTCATAGCGGATGTGGGGGTTGCTCGTGCCGTTCGCCGAGCTGGGCGGCGTCATGACGGAGGCGAAAAACGTGTCGAGCGTCGTGTTGAGCACACCGTCAGCGGCGCCGGTGGATTTGTCGAAGGTCCGCAGCCGGCCCTTGACCGCGACCACGAACTGGCTTGGCCCGACGGCGCCCATGGTGTCTGGCGGATAGGCGTTCGTATCAGCCAGGGTCGCCCCGGTGAAGGTCGTGCTCAGGCTGGCGCCGGCAGGATTCGGCGCAGCGGCGGGCGCCGGCAGAGCGGCTCCCGCGACAGGCGGCCACTGCGCGACGGCTGGCGCGGCGGGATTGTCGACCCGCTGCTGGCGATCAATCTGGAAGCGGGGCTTGGCGGCGGGCCGGGGGCGGGCCGGCTGCCGATCGGCCAGCGCCTGGGCGGCCATGATCGCCGCGGTCGTGCGCGGGATGCCAGGCGCGCCGGCGCGGGGGATGCCCCTGATCGAGCCGCTGGGGGCGCCGCCATCCGCGAAGCGGGCGCGAACCAGGCCCGGCGTGACGGCCAGGACCGTCGTCAGGAGCAGCAACAGTGTCAGAATGAGATGAACGGGCTTCAGCCGCATAGGGCCTCCTCGTGCTGCGTGCGCGCCATCGGCGTGGCGCAAGAGTGGATGACGATCAAGGGGGCTCGCCGGCGGACGCGGGGCGCGCCAACCGCTCCGCCCGGCCATCGCCCACGCCGCAACCGCCAACCGCAATGCGGGCGGGGCATCCGATCAGCACGGGGGACGGCGGGGGCGATTTCCCGCAACGGGCACTGGCGGGCGGCTGGAAGTGGGTCGCTCTGCGCTTTGGAATCCCTTCGTCGCGTCTATCCTAGCACACTCCCCGCCGGCCCGCAGACCAGCGGCTACGGTGTGTGTTGGCGCGTGTAGTAGACCACATACGCGGCGAGCACGAACAGATTTGCGATGACTGCCGCCCAGTAGCCGGCTTGAAACGATGATTTGATCGTTTTGTGGCGATAGTAGGACTGGGCCACCAAGGCGCCGGGCCAGCCGCCGAGGATTTCGAGCAGATGGAGCGTGCTTTCGGGGACCCGCCGGGCGCCGTACACCGCGCTGGATTTATCGAGCCCATAGGCGGCGAAGGTGATCAGACTGCCCAGGACATAGGGCGCGGCCACCCACAGCGGGAGCCGCACCAGATACATCCACATGAACAGCACCAGAAAGAACAGCGCGACGGCCACGACCGGCAGCAGCGGCAGCGCGGCGGGTACGTCGAGCAGCCGGATGTCCGTAGCCCGCGGGCGCTGCTGCGGATCGCTGCCGAGCGTAAACAGCACCTTCATCTGCTCGCCGGGCCGGATGTGGCGGGGCGTCACCTCGCTGACATGGAAAAACACCTCTTGCCCGCCCTGGTCCGGCGTGATGAATCCAAACCCTTTCTCATCCTTCCAACTCGTAATCGTGCCGCTCTGCCGCGTCATCATAGGCCAGCGCCCTCCCTGGGATCGATACAAGATTGCTGTGGTTGGCAAACGCCAGCGCGGCGCCCCAAGCCGCCGCGCTAGACAATCGTGTTGCGCAGCACGCCCAGCCGCTCGATCTCCAGCTCGACCACGTCGCCCGGCTGGAGCCAGGGCCCGTCGCCGCCGGTCGTCTCCAGCAGGCAGCCGCCGCCCACCGTGCCCGAGCCCAGCACGTCGCCGGGGTAGAGATTGGCATCGCGCGAGGCGTGGGCGACCAGTTCGCCGAACGGGTAGTGGATGGAGCCGAACGAGCCACGCCCGCGCTCCTCGCCGTTGACCCGCACGACCATGGCCAGATCGTAGCGGCCGTCGCCGGTCGCTTTGTCCTCGAACTCGTCGAGCGTCACCAGCACCGGGCCGAGCGAGGTGGCGAAGTCCTTGCCCTTGGCCGGGCCGAGGCCGACGCTCATCTCCTGGGCCTGGAGGTCGCGGGCGGACCAATCGTTCATAATCGTGTAGCCGGCGATATGCCAGTCGGCGTCGCCGGCCGCGATATCACGGCCGGGGCGGCCGATCACGGCGGCGATCTCCAGCTCGTAGTCAAGCTTGGCGGTGCGCGGCAGGGGGACCTCGTCGCCCGGGCCGTAGATCGAGGCCGGGTTGCCGAAGTAAAAGACCGGCTGCTCGTACCAGGCGGCGGGCACCGGCCGGCCATGCTGGCCGCGCACGGCGGCCACATGCTGCTCGAAGGCGTAGAAATCGCGCAGCGACGGCGGGCGCGGGATCGGCGCCAGCAGCCGCACGCTGTCAAGGGTGTGGATGACCGGCTCGCCGCCCAGCGACAGGGCGCTGTCGAGCACGCCGGCGTCGTCCCACTCCAGCGGATCGGCGCCACCGCCGACCTGGTCGATCACCGCTGCCGCGATCTCGGCGGCGGCGTCGACGCCCAACCCCTCGCCCTCGCCGCTCAGCAGCCCCAGCAGCGACCAATCATGGCGCTCGGCCTCGTCGAACACCAGCGGCGCCGCCGCCTGCAGGTCGATGATCCCCAGCGGCAGCAGCACGCCGGCCCGCGACTCGGCCCAGCCGCCGAACTGGCGGAAGGTGACAAATTTCATGGCGTCCCCTTTCTTCGGTCATGAATCGGCAGCCGCGGCTCGCTGGGCCGCGACTGCCGGCCAATCAGGCCGCCATGATAGCACCTCGCGCGGGCCGCCGGCGGCACCCGCAAGCAGGTACCCGGGCGCGGGCGCCCCAGGCTCAGCCCCGCTCCATCCGGATCTGGAACATTGCGATGTTGAGCTCGGTGAAGCGGGCGATCGAGCCGCCGAAGGTGGGATGGGTCTGGAGCATGAGCGCGCTGTAGCGTGCTTCGATCACCTCCATCGGATCGGTAGGCGACACGCCGAGCACGGCGTAGGGCGAGCGGCCGTCGGCCAGCCGCAGCCATTCGGGCAGCGGCGCCGGGGACGGCGCGCCCAGCAGCGCGAACGGCGAGGTCCTGGAGTCAGCGGCGAGCGAGTCAGCGGCCTCCGGTCTGGCGGATCGATGCATCGGTGCCATAAAACCTCCTTACACAGCACCGCTATCATAGCGCGTCGGCGGCTCGCGCGCGAGTCCCGCCCCGCGAAACTTCCCTCTTGATTTCGGCGTACGAAAGAGTACTATATGACTGGATTAGCTTTATCAGTCATCTGGTCATCAACGGAGGAGCCCATGACACCTGACAAAGAGCCGCAGCCGCCGCCCGCCGATCCCGAGCGCCAGGGGCGCGAGCAGCGCATCCTCGACGCCGCGGCGGCGCTGATGGTGCGCTGGGGCTACCGCAAAACGACGATCGACGATGTCGCCCGCGAGGCAGGTGTCGGCAAAGGGACAATCTACCTGCACTGGAAGGACAAGCAGCAGCTGTTCCAGGCTGCGATCCTCCATCAGCAGCGGCTCGCGACCGAGGACGTGCAGCGGCGCATCGCCGCCGATCCCGCCGGCGGCCTGTTCCATCGCTGGGTCAGCCACTCGATCGCCGCCGCGCTGGACTACCCGCTGCTGGCGGCGATGCTCCAGGGTCGCTCGGACATCTACAACGGCGTCGTCGGCGCCTACGACCCGGCGACGCTCAGCCAGCTGGCCAGCCATTTCGACGCCGTGATGCTCAAGCTCCAGCAGGGCGGACTCATCCGCAGCGACATCCCGGTGCCGACCGCCACCTTCCTCGTCACCGCGCTCAAAATCGGCGTGATCAACACGCCGGAGCTGCTGGGCAAGGAGCACACGCCGCCGCTCACCGCCCTGACCGAGGCGATGAGCGATCTGATCCGGCGCTGGCTGGAGCCGGACGACCTGCCCGAGGAGAGCGCCCTGGGCAAGCAGCTGGCCGACGATCTCATCGACCACATCAAAGACTATGAAACCCTGCAAGGAGCGCAGCATGACCGCCATGATCAGCGTTGAGGGACTGACCAAAAGCTACGGCGCCAAACGCGGCGTCAGCGAGATCGGCTTCGAGGTCGCGGAGGGCGAGGTCTTCGGCTTCCTCGGCCCGAACGGCGCCGGCAAAACCACCACCATCCGCCTGCTCATGGCCCTGATCCGGGCCGACGCCGGCGCGGCGCGCATCGCCGGCCTGGACTGCTGGCAGGATTCCGTGGCGATCAACCGCCTCACCGGCTACCTGCCCGGCGAGCTGAGCCTGGACCCCAATCTCACCGGCAGCCAGATCCTCGGCTACTTCGCCAACCTGCGCGGCGGCGTCGACCAAAAGTACCTCGGCCAGCTCATCGAGCGGCTCAACCTCGATCCGAGCCGCAAATTCCGCCAGTACTCGACCGGCAACAAGCGCAAGATCGGCCTGGTCCAGGCCTTCATGCACCGGCCCAAGCTGCTGATCCTCGACGAGCCGACCAGCGGCCTCGACCCGCTGCACCAGCAGGAGTTCGAGCGCCTGGTGCTGGAAACGCGGGCCGACGGGCGGACGGTCTTCCTCTCGTCCCACATCCTGGCCGAGGTCGAGCACACCTGCAACCGGGTCGGGATTATCCGCGAGGGGCGGATGATCCGCGTCGGCACCGTCGCCGAGCTGAAGGACATCAAGCGCTACGAGGTGACGCTGACGTTCGCCGGGCCGGCGCCCGCCGGCGAGTTCAGCGAGCTGCCCGGCGTCGACGGGGTCGAGGCGCTGCCGGACGGCCAGACGCTGCGGCTCAGCGCCCACGGCGCCATCGATCCGATCATCAAAGCCGCCGCGCGCCACCCGCTGGCGGCCCTCAGCAGCCACGAGCCAAGCCTTGAGGAGATTTTCTTGCGCTTCTACCAAGAGGACGGCGCCGCCGCCCGGGAGGCCGATCATGTGGTTTCGTAGCATTTTCCTCAAGACCATCCGCGACTACCGGATCCCGATCCTGGCCTGGGGCCTGGGCTTCGGCGCGATGGTCCTGGCGACCATGACCAATTTCGCCGCGCTGTCCAAGGACACCGACCTGCGCGAGACGCTGCTGACAATGGCGCCGTCGCTCAACTGGTTCAGCGAGGCGGTCGAGATGGACACGCCGGCCGGCTACGTGTTCTGGAAGCTGGGGCCGACGCTGCTGGCGCCGTGCATCTGGGCCTTGCTGGCGGGCAGCCGCATGCTGCGGGGCGAGGAGGAGCGCGGCTCGCTCGATGTCCTGCTGTCACTGCCGCGCTCGCGGCGGCGGGTGGCGCTGGAGAAGCTGGCGGCGCTCGGCGTCGCTCTGCTCGTGATCGGCCTGCTGATCGGCCTGCTCACCTTTTCCGGCGCCGCCAGCGCCAGAGCCGGCTTCGGCCTGGGCGCGGCGCTGCTGTTCGGCCTCAACATCAGCCTGATCGCCGCTGTCTTCGCCGCGCTGGCCCTGCTGATCTCGCAGTTCACCCGCCAGCGCGGCACCGCCGCCGGGATCGCCGGGGCGGCGCTGGCCGCCTCGTTCGCGCTCGACAGCTCGCACCGGGTGGTGCCGGACGCCGCGTGGCTGGGCTATCTGTCGCCGACCTTCTACTTCAATCAGAGCAAGCCGCTGATCGCCAGCTACGGCGCGAGCGCCGGCGCGATGCTGACGCTGGCGGCGCTCGCGGCGGCCTTCAGCGCGGCGGCGCTCTGGCTGTTCCTGCGCCGCGACATCGGCGAGCAGATCGACTTGCTGCCGGCCAAGGCCGCCCCGGCGCCGCGCCCGAGCGCCGCCATGGCCGACGGCTGGTCGCTGCGCTCGGTCTACGGCCGCTTCCTGCGCATGGCGCTCGGCCCCGGCCGCTGGTGGGCGCTGGGCATGGCGGTCTTCGCCGCCTGGCTCACCACGCTGTTCAAGCAGCTGGAGACCAATCTGGCCGGGCTGCTGCAACAGCTCAGCGGCTACGGCGAGATCATCACCGCGCTCGGCGGCCAGGGCGTCGATTTCAGCACCAGCCTGCTCAGCGCCTATTTCGTCTTCCTGGTGATGATTCTGACCGCCTTCGCGGCGACCCAGGCCAATCGCTGGGCGGCTGACGAGGACGAGGGCCGGCTGGAGATGCTGCTGGCGACGCCCCGCTCGCGCCGCCACGTCATCCTGGCCAGCTTCGCCGCCTTGGCGACCGCCGCCGTCGCCATCGCGCTGGTGACGCTGGGGGCGATCGCCGCCGCCGCCGCCAGCGTGGATTTCGAGCTGAATCTCGGCAATCTCGTCGCGGCGGCGCTGAGCATGGTGCCGCTGGCCCTGGTGGTCGCGGCGGTCGGCTACCTGCTCTCGGGCTGGCTGCGGGCCGGCTCGGTCGCCGCGCTGCTCAGCGGGCTGCTGGCGGTCTCGTTCGTGGCCAATTTCCTCGGCGCCATCCTGGGCTGGCCCGAGGCGGCGCTCCAGCTCTCGATCTACCATCACTACGGCACGCCGCTGATCTCGGGGCCGCAGTGGGCGCAGATCGGCGGCCTGCTTGCGGCTGCGGGCGGCGCCTTCGCCATCGCCCTGACCCGCTTCCGCCAAAAGGACATCGCCCGCTAAGCCAGCAGATTGATGGTCCCAGCGCAGCGAGCCCCGGGCCGGTCCTCGATCGAGGATCGGCCCGGGGCTCGCTGCATGATGGTGATGGTCCCGGCGGCGCGCGAATCCGTCAGCAGGCGCTCGCGGCGCGGGATCGATGGGCTCAGCGGCGGCGCTCGCGGCGCAACGCGGCGGCGATCCCGTCTTGCAGCGAGCGCATCGTCTCCAGCCGACCGAGGTCCAGGCCGAGCGCGACCAGCGCGGCGGCGGCCTCGGGGCGGATCCCGGTGACGACGGTGCGCGCGCCCAGCAGCTCAAGCGCCGCCGCCGCCCGCAGCACCATCCGCGCCACCTGCTCGTCGGCCACCGCCACGCCGGTGATGTCGATGATCGCCGCCTCGGCCCGCAGCTCCTCGACGCCGCCGAGCAGGGCGACGACAATCTGCTCGGCGCGCTGGGCGTCGATCGAGCCGACCAGCGGCATGGCGACGGTGCGCTCGGTCACCGGGATCAGCGGCGTCGCCAGCCGCTTGATCGCCTCGGCCTGGGCGTCGACGACCTGGCGATGCAGCTCCTCGCGCTCGGCCTCGGCCCGCTGCTGCTCGCTGCGGTCGCGGATCATGGCGACGGCGAACGGCCGCCCGCGCAGCCGCACGCCGCTGAGGGCCACCTCGGCGGGAAACGAAACCCCGTCGCCGCGCCGGCAGGCCAGCAGCGCGTGGCTGAACGGCGCGCCCGGCTCCGGCCGGACATAGCCCGGCACGATCCTGGTCGCCGGCCTGCCGGCCAGATCGGCGGCGGGCAGGCCGAACAGCTTTTCAGCGGCGGCGTTCAGCGATTGGACGCGACCGGCCTCGTCGATCGTCAGGATCGCGTCGGCGGCGTTTTCGACAATCGCGGCGCGCTCGGCATTAGCGTCGAGCATCGCGGTTGCAATCCGATTGAATGAGATCGCCACCTCGCGCAGCTCGTCGCGGCTCGAAATCGACACCATGCCCGAGTCGCCGCTGACCAGGCGCTGGGCGGCGGTTTCGAGCTGGGCGACGGTCTGCATGACGGAGCGATAGAAGCCGATCAACACATACAGCGCCGCCAGCAGCGCCGCCGCCGCCAGCCCGCCGATCACCAGCTGCTGGCGATCGAGCAGGGCGATGCGCCGCAGCAGGCGGGATTCAGTCTCCAGCGCCAAGCTGTCCCAAGCCTCGAAGCGCGCCGCCAGAGCCGCCGCGCCCTTGGCCCGGTAGTCGGCCAGCGAGGCCGGATTGCCGGGCGCGAGGGCGCCGGCGCTGAGCCAGAAGGCGCTGCCGGTCTCGGTCATGCGCTCCACCAGCGGCGCCACCGCCGCCTCAAGCCCGGGATGGGCGGTGCGCAGGGCCGCCGTGGCCTGGTTGTTGGCCCGCAGCAGCGTGATCAGCTCGCCCAGCCGGGCGCGGCCGCCGGACCGGCCCGCCACGAGCCGCTCGGCCTCCAGGAGCATCTCGGCGATCAGATCCTGGCCCTCGGGCAGGCTTTGCAGCAGGCTGCGGATCAGGTACTCGGTCTCCAGCTCGGGATCGAGCACCAGGCGCGATTGGTCGCCGACGTGGCGCAGCAAATCATCGAGGACCGTCAGCAGCGAGCCATAGCGGGCCGAGCTGTCGATCAGCGCGAGCGCCTGCTGGTCGCGCCGGAGCTGCGCCCACACCGTGGCCAGATAGGCGGCGCGCTCGGCGGTGTTCAGCGCCGCGCCGTGGCGCTCGCCGGCGGCGGCCAGCTCCTCGAAGCCGGCGTCGATCCGGCCCTGGGCGGCGGCCAGCTCCGCCAGGGCCGCCGGGTCGCCGGCCGCCG